>JBGPAT010000116.1:0-7527 GCA_041480885.1 Anaerolineae bacterium | reverse complement strand
TGCTCCCGCCTCGAGTTGATCCGATACTCGTCAGAGGAGCCTTCTTCGATCAGGACCTTGCACTTGCCGCAAGTTGCATTTTCGGCGCAAATCGACTCGATGTCGATGCCAAGGCCGCGGATCGCGGCGCGCAGATTGGTGCCGTCCGCGACACGGCCGCGGCGGCCCGACGGTTGCACGACCACAGTGTACTCAGCGGTCATGCCGCGGCCACTCCACTTTCCTTCTCACGCAGCGCCTCAGAATTGCGGAAGTGCTTGATGAAGCGCATCGCAAAATCATCTCGGCCCACAAGCAAATCGCTGGCACGAATCGTCGCTCCCAGCTTGATTGGGTCCGTGATGGAACAGGTCGCCCCGGCGCGGATCGCTATGGCGAGAAAGGCTTGGTTCACCGTCGGCCGATCGGGCAATCCGAACGATACGTTGCTGGCGCCAAGATTGATGTTCACGCCGAATTCCTTCCGAATCAGCTCAATTGCCTCGAGCGTGATCAGCGCCGCCTTGCTGTCGGAGCCGACCGTCATCACAAGCGGATCGATGATGACATCTTCCAACGCGATACCCAGTTGCGCTGCACGTTTGATGATACTGTCCGCCGCGGCCAGACGCCCCTCGGCCGTCTTTGGAATTCCGTGGTCATCCAGCGTCAGGCCGATCACGGCGGCGCCCCGATCCTTGACGATAGGCAGGACGCTTTCCAGCTGTTTTTGCTCAGCGTTCACAGAGTTCACCAATGGCTTGCCGGGCGCTGCGGTCAAGCCCGCCGCCAGGATCTCGATTTTTCCCGAGTCGATGCAGAGTGGGGCGTCCACAGTCCCGGATACGAGTCTCACGACCGCCGAGATCATGCTGACCTCATCGAGGCCGGGGACGCCCACGTTGATATCCAGGACTTCCGCACCCCAAGCGACTTGGCGCTCAGCTAACTGCCGAACGACATCGAGATTGCCCGCCTGCAGCGCTGCCGCCAATTTCTTGTTGCCCGTGGGATTGATCTTTTCTCCGATCATCACGAACGCCCTATCGATCCCTATTGTCACGCCTTTAGTGGCGCTCTTGAGAATCGTATGCATGGAGGTCTCCGATCTGCGACGTTTAATGCGGCGCCCCGAGCTTACGTGCGGCGCGGGCTTGGTGCCCTTTCCAGGAATCTGATGGCCGTCTCGGCAAGGATCGCGGTCCCTATTGCGAGGGCGCGTTCGTCGAGGTCGAGTTCGGGATGATGCAGGTAACGCCGGTCGCCTTCAAGAAGTGTACCGAGAGTGAACATGGCGCCGGGCGCGAGCTGCGTGAATGAGCCAAAATCCTCGGCGCCCAACTCCTTGGGAATAGGCGAGATGTGTGCCTCGCCCAGTAGGGCTGCCGCCGCCGATTGGATCAATTGGACAGCCTCGGCATGGTTGTTCATGGGCGGTGCGCCGATCTCAAAACGCAGTTCGTAGTCGCCACCGAGTGCCCGGCATACTTCAAACGAGCGCCTGATCTCGGCGTGGATCTGCTCCTGGACGCTTGCCTCCGTATAGCGAAGAGTTCCGGAGAGATTGACGTCGGAGGGGATCACATTCTCTGTGAATCCGCCTTTTAGGGTGCCGATACTCACGACGGCGGGGTCAAATGGATGTAGCCGCCGCGAGACAATGCCGTTAAGCGCGAACACGACATGAGCGGCAAGCAGGAACGGATCAAGGGTCTCGTTGGGTTTCGCGCCGTGGCCGCCTTTGCCAATGATGCGGGCGTACCACGAGTCGACTCCGCCGGAGGACGGTCCATCGCTTATGTGAATGTCCCCGACGGGAGCAGATGGGTCCACGTGCAGCGCGATGATCATGTCCACACCCTCCATGGCCCCATCCTCGATCATGCGCGGAGCGCCGCTGATGCCCTGCTCGTCTGCAGTCTCTTCCGAGGGCTGGAACAGGAAGCGGACTCTTCCGGGAGGTTTTCGCGCGGCCAGCAAGGTCGCCGCACCGAGCGCCATGGCGGTGTGCGAGTCGTGCCCGCAGGCATGCATAGTGCCGGGGCTCTGCGATCTGTATGGCACGTTGTTTGCTTCCGCTATGGGCAGTGCGTCCATATCCGCCCGGATCGCGATGCATGGCCCATCCTCAGTGCCCAGTTCACCCACCACGCCGGTCCGTCCCACGTTGCGACGTACCCGGTAGCCAAGTCTCGACAACTCCTCGGCGACGCGGTCCGAGGTGCGGAATTCTTGGAAGCCGAGTTCCGGGTGCATATGGAAATCCCGGCGCCACTCGATGATTTCCTCCTGCAGTTGATAAGCCTCTCTGAGCACAAAGTCCTCTATTCAAGTATGGGCAGCTGCTGCATGCCAGCGGCCGCCGCCACATTTCGGACGATATGAAAAAGATCCTTCTCTCGTTCGACGGCAATCTCAGGCCGTCGATATTCGCCCAGGAGTTGCTTTACACGGATTTTCGCGCGCGAGAACGCGTCCAGGCGGCCGCCGTGCTGCCAGCCGCGCACGGAATCCCGATCGATTATGGTGGACGGGAGATACTGCTCCATCGAGAACAGGTCGCGCGTGGCCCTCTGCTTGAGGAAGTCGCCTTTAAAGTTGATGCCCTCAAAAAAGGCCGTCGCGAGTGTCTCGGTTCGGACCTGCACTCCGTCCAGCAGACGCCGGGCCATGGCTACGGCCTCTGCGTCCACGACCAGCTTCTCTGCACTCTGGCAGGCCAGAAAGTCAAGCATTCCCCCGCCCGAGATCATGTTGATTCCGGCAAGCGCGCCAATGACTGCGGTTATTCCGCTCTCGAGACCGGCCTGCGCGTCAACCAGCTTCGAATCGCTTGCCCCGAGATAGCAATGCGTCGGAAGTTCGAGGGACTTGCCGACTTGCGCGTAGGCGGCATCGATCATGGCGGTTTCGACGGCTCCCATCGGTGTCGTACCCTTTCGCATGTCAAATATCGCGGGCGCGCCGCCCCAGACGATGGGTGAGCCGGGACCCGCCAACTGGTGGATCGTCATCCCGCTCAGACACTCGGCGGCGTGCTGAGTGATAGCCCCAAGCAATGTTACGGGGGCTGCCGCGCCTGCAAGGGGCATCGATACAATTTCGGCGGGCATGCCCGCTTCAGCCAGTGCGATTAGGTTGTCGGCACCAAAATGCGTCCAGATTAGAGGCGGCGACGGACAGATGTCGAACACTGCTTGTGGCTTCTGGGCGAGTCCCCGGCGTCCGTCCGCAAAGACAGCCAGCATGTCGATCATGGCTTGCAGGGTCCTGTTGGAAAACGAGCCCGTCACGACGGGCTTGACTGAGTGGATAAGGACAATATAAAGGCGGTAGAGATCCCCAATCTCCTTCGGCACGTCATCGCATATGACGGCAGTTGACTGTGCGTCATATTGTGGAAGCATCTCCGCCACCTTGACAAGCCGGGCCAGATCCGTCGTGGTTGGTGTTCGATGTTCCAGTGAGTCAGGATCCAAAACGTGCACAGCCGAAGAACCGGGATCGAAATGGACGCTATTACCCCCGTATGTGATCTTGCGGTCCCCGAACCGGTCATAAAGGTAAAACACTTTGGGCACAGTCTCCAAAGCGGCGCGGACTGCCTTCTCGGGGATCCGGACAATCTCGGATGCGGTGCCGGTCGTTGCACCAGCCCCGACAAGTAGATCCCGGGCGCGCGGTGAGAGCACCTTGATTCCTGGATCCATCATCAGCTCAAAGGCTTCATCCAGAATGCGAACCATCAAATCCGAAGACAGGAGTTCGATCTTCGGCTGCGTTTGTCCAATCGTGCGCGAGCCGGCCCGGGGTTGAGGTAGGATGTTCACGCCGGTACCTTCACTGCCGCAATAAGACGGCCAAATTCCTGGCTGAGCTTTGGGTCCAGAGGTTCGGGCAGATGTTCGTCTAGGATGCGCCGCGCCTTGGCGAGGGCCCAATCTCGTGCGTCGTCTTTCTTCGCTTCCCATTCATTGTAAGGGCGCCGATCCATGAATTCCGGCAGGAAGAGATCATGCATGTGTTGGCGGGTGTGCTTCTGGCTCAGGAATTGACCGGATGGCCCAACTGCCGCTATCGTGTCTAGTGCAAGTGTCTCGGCGTTGACGGCAATGCCCTGCATGGTCTTGCGGATTATCGAGAAGATCTCGCAGTCGAGCATCATTTGAGCATACGACCAGATGCGGCTGCCGTGAAGAAAACCAACGCCCAGGAGCATGTCGGACATCACTACGCTGGCCATGAATGTCGAGAGGCTGTTCTCCACACCGGCCTGCCAGTTGGGTTCTTTGGCCCCCGTGGCAAATGCGCCCATTGAGAGCGGGATGCGATAGAAGTCGGCCAACAGATTCGTCGCCGCGCCGAACAGAAAGTCTTCTGGCCCACCGCCGGTGTACGCACCCGTGCGCAGATCCGACGCTGTTTGCGCGGCTGCATAGAAGACAGGCGCCCCCGGATACGCCAGCTGCAACAGCGCGGTGCCTGCAATGACCTCCGCGTTGCCCACGGCAAGATCCCCGGCCATGGTGGCGGGCCCGGTGGTTAAGCATGCAGCCATCGTCATGAAGCCCGTCGGGATGCCGGCCTCGGCCGCGAGCAGAGCAGCTTCTAGGGAGCCTCCATCGTGTCCGAGTGGAGACGCCGTGCATTGCATCAGGGAAAGTACGGGGCGCTTTCGCAGTGCCTCGCGGCCCCCCGCGATCATGGCAGCCATTTCAATAGCCGCTCGGGCCTCCGGCGCTGTGTAGATGCTTTCGGTTTGCACGTGCTTGGTGGAGTTCTCCCAAATCGCTTGGATCTCGTAAAGACCGCGGGTTTCGACGGGAGTATCCTGCGCGGATACCGGCACCCAGTGAAAAGCAACTTCTTCAGTCGCGTCGGCGATGCGCGCGATATCCTTCACATCCTGCAAACGCGATGTGCGGCGCCGACCGGTGTTGATGTCAAGCACCTCGACGCCGCAGCCATCTGTCCCGAGGTAGACGTGGTTGCCATCCAGAGGTAGGTCTTGCTCGGGCTCACGTGCCGCCAGTTGATACACAGGGGGGCAGGTCTTTAGCGCGGACTCGATCAGCTCGCTTCGCGCCTTGACGATCCCGCGGCTGCGATCCACACTCGCGCCATGTGCCTCCCAGATGCCCAGAGCCCGTTCTGATGGGAATTTCACGCCCACATTCTCGATGATCCACAGCGTGGCCGCGTGGATCTTCTGGATATCTTCCGCACTCAGTATTTCCAACTTGAGGTTTGGATCGCTAATCGATCGGATTGCTTTGGACATGCGGCCTCCAGACATTGCGCAGTCAGCGTAGCGACCGTGAAGTGGATCGCTGTCGTATGGCGTTGAGCATGGCGCACTTGGGCCTCTGCCATGCTTTCGAGTGTTGGAGCAGATTTCTCAATTCGTCTGATCGCGTTATTGCGCGCCCATCAGCTTCTTGGCGAGCATGACCGCCCCAATGGCGTCCTCTGAATAGCCGTCCGCCCGAATGGTGCTGACCCAATCGCGTGTAACGGGCGCGCCACCAACCATGATCTTGATCCTGGGGCGAAGTCCCTCCTTCTCCAGCTCCTCAATGACTTCCCGCTGCTTCACCATCGTGGTTGTCAGCAGGGCGCTCATGGCGATGATATCGGCGTCCACTTCCAGTGCCTTCCCAATCAGCTTATCACCCGGCGTGTCGACGCCCAGGTCGAAGACCTCGAAACCCGACGCTCCAAGCATCGTGGCAACCAGCGTTTTGCCGATCTCGTGGATATCGCCTTCCACGGTGGCGATCACGACTTTGCCAAGCATCTTTCGCTGAGAGCCGCGCTTCTTGAGCTCGGGATCTAGTATGCTGACGGCAGCCTTCATCGCCTCGCCCGCCATGACCAGTTCAGGCAGGAAAGCCTCTCCGCGTCCGAAGGCTTCGCCTACGGTGTTCACGCCCGCTACAAAACCTTTCGAGATGGCGTCCAGGGGATCCACGTTTGCGCCGATCGACTCCCTGGCGAGGGCCGCTGCCGCGTCTGAGTCTCCGTCGATGATGCTCTGGGCCATTCTCTGAAAAATCTCTTCAGTCATCGCAGCTCCTTTTCATGAATTCTCGGGCATCGCGCCCATTGTGAACAATGGAAGGATCTCAGTCTCTTTTGCATGTATCGCCTCAGCCGGTATGCCCAGATAAGCCTCGAGCTCGTGGCCGCGATTGACCACGTGCTCCAGGGTCCGTTGTACCGCTGCCGCCGGATCGCGAACTTCAAGTGCCTCAACGATAAGGAGATGTTCCCGGTGCTCCGCGTCCATGCTGTCTCCCAACAGTTCCGGTTGGCGGAAAAGCTGCTCATACAGCCTCCAGTCCGGAAAGGTGTTGAGGGCGGCGAGATACGCTTTGTGGAGCAGCGGGTTCCCGCAGGCGGCGACGATGCTGCTGTGCAGCTCCCGGCTGAGGACGCGCGCATGCGCCATGTCCTCAAGTCTGACGAGCGATTCGCCCGCATCAAGCAGTTGATGCAAAACTGCCAGCCGCTCGTCGGTAATGCGCAGAGCCGCCCCACGCGCCGCGGCGCCCTCCAGCAGCAATCGAAGTCCATAGGCGTTCAGGATTTCCTCGTTCGAGGGCTCACACACCCTGACACCGCGATAGGGGACGCGCTCGGCCAAACCGGCAAAGACCAACAAATCGAGCGCCTCGCGAACAGGGGTCATGCTTACGCCGAGGTGCGTAGCAATCTCCTCCTGCCGGAGCCATTGTCCGGCTGGGTACTGCCCAGCCAGGATACGTGAGTGAAGGATGTCGAAAACATCATCCTTCAGCGGTTTCCGCCGGACCGATTGGACTTCGAGTGCACTCAACGCAGCTTCTGCCATTGTGATTGCGGAGCCAAGTCAGGAACGATCAACCCTGAACTGCAAAAAGTTTGTGGCGTCCAGCAAGAATTGGTGCTGTTTGCCAAAATCCAGCCGCCCAAGAAGCCGATTGTATATTGTATATAATTGGGCGGCTAGTACCAATAGGCATGTCATTTGTCACATCCTGGGGGACTAGAGCCGGAACTGGGGCGTAACCCAGCGGAGGTTCTGGCGACTACAGATCATAGAGCTAGGAGCGTTAACTAGTCAAATTCTATGAGGAGGTTTGCATGAGAAAGGGTGTCGTGTTCATTTCTGCCATACTGGCCACGTTCTCATTGGTGCTACTGGCCAGCGTTGTCTATACTTATCGCGGTCTGGCCGCATCCCGAACTGCGGTCAATCCGTCCAATGGGCAACAGCCCGTTGGGGTATTGGCCTCCGATACGGTCTCGTCGACGGCCTCGTCGGCGGTCACCCAAGTCTCGCCGCAGACGGCCGCGTCGATTGCCGGCACCTACCTGAACCGGACAGATCCCTACTCTGTTGAACTGGCCACCTTGAACGGCGCCCAGTCGTATAGGGTAGTATTTGTCTCAGGCGACGTGGTCTACGTCTCCATGCAGGGGCAGGTGCTTTCAGTCGTTCCAGCATCCCCGGTTCCTGCAAGCACGGGGGTGGTGAAGCGGTACGGGGGAAGACACCACGCGTCC
>JBGPAT010000115.1:0-7625 GCA_041480885.1 Anaerolineae bacterium | reverse complement strand
AGCCACGTACGCCCGCTTGGCGAGGATATCGTCGCATCTCAACTTGTGCTGCCAGCGGGCCACCTGCTCCGGCCGGTTGATCTGGGCGCAATTGCCGCGGCGGGCCACGATAATCTGATTGTGGCGCGAAAGCCCCGCGTGGCGATTTTGCCAACGGGGACTGAACTTGTGCCCATAGGATCAGGACTCAGGGTCGGCGACGTCCTAGAATACAATTCTCTGGTGCTGGCAGCGCAGATCAAGGCGATGGGTGGGGAAGTGACCCGATGGCCAATCATTTCCGACAATTTCGAGTTGATCTCGAAGGCCGTCCTGAAGGCGGCGGAGGATCATGATCTGATACTGCTCAACGCCGGATCGTCTGCGGGTGCAGAGGATTTTTCGGTGCAGGTCATCCAAGAGCTAGGCACCGTCCTCTTTCACGGCGTGGCTGTGAGGCCTGGACATCCCGTGATTATGGGCATGATTGATCGCGGCGCAGTCCCGGAGGATGTGGTCGAAGACGAGGAAAATGCAGCACAGGCAAATCGCCGGCGGCCCATCATCGGTGTGCCGGGATACCCAGTTTCAGCGGCGCTCACCGCGGAGATATTTGTGGAACCCTTGCTGGCACAGTGGCTGGGTCGCGCACCTGTCGAGCCTGAGACTGAGTCGGCGCGATTGACTAGAAAGATCACGTCTCCGGCGGGCGATGAGGACTACGTGCGTGTGGCAGTCGGAAAAGTTGGCGACGAGCTTCTAGCTGCACCGCTGGCGCGAGGCGCAGGAGTCATCACATCGCTTGTCCAGGCAGACGGCATCGTGGTCATCCCACCGGGCGTCCAGGGAGTGGAGGCTGGGGAGCAGGTGTTGGTGCGGCTCATCAGAACCAGAAGCGAACTGGACCACACGATCTTCTGTATAGGTTCGCATGACATGACCCTTGACCTTGTGGCCCAGTTCATGATGGGCTACAGGCGGCGCCTCATATCAGTGAATGTTGGCTCCCAGGGCGGGCTCGTGGCCCTGAAGCGGCGAGAGGCGCATTTGGCTGGCACGCACCTGCTTGACCCGACGACAGGCGACTACAACACCGCGTACATCCGACGGTACATGCCTGGAATTGCGGTTCGAGTAGTCGCGCTGGTCGGACGCGAACAAGGCTTAGTGGTCCAGCGAGGAAATCCGAAGGGATTGAAAACGCTGGCAGACCTCATGCGTCCGGACATGCAGTTTGTGAACCGACAACGCGGCGCGGGGACTCGCGTGCTACTGGACTACCATCTGCAGCAGCTGCACATCAACCCGGCGTCCATTCAAGGGTACGATCAAGAAGAGTACACGCACCTCGCCGTTGCGGCAGCAATTGCCGGGGGACGCGCAGACTGCGGACTCGCGATTGCGGCTTCGGCGCGAGCCCTGGACCTCGATTTCGTCCCTCTGTTTCAGGAAAGATATGATCTTGTGATTCCCAAGGAGCACGCGGTGAGCGACTTGCTTGCACCTCTCTTTGAGTTGCTGCAGCGGCAGGATTTTCGTAGTGCCGTTTCGAGTTTGGATGGCTATGATGTTTCAGTCATGGGCACGGTGATCGTGGAGGACCCATGAACCAGGCACCAGTCATTGACCCTAACCCTTTGACTGCGCATGGCTTGTGCGGTACCTCGGATGACCGGGGGCACGATCGCCAGTCGTCTGCGGGACGAAAACCTGAGGAAGATCCGCGTCCTCAAAAGGCGCCTTCATGTGCTCGTCGATGGAGTGGAGATGCCACGACTTCTTGCCTCACGATGGTCGGCCCCCTCCGAACTTATCGTGACTGCCGATAACAGCGACAGATGATTCAGGACAGTTGAAAACAGTCGCTACTGCCAAAGGAGAAGACACAATGCCAATCCGCCCCGGCATCTCCGCCCCAGATTTTGAGCTGCTGGACGACACCCGTCAGCTGCGCCGGCTTTCGGACTATCGCGGCCGTCCGATCGTCTTGTACTTCTATCCCGCGGACGACACGCCGGGCTGCACGAAAGAAGCCTGCAGTTTTCGCGACGATTACTCCGCCTATGAAAGGGCAGGCGTCACCATCCTTGGAGTCAGCCCCGACTCGGTGGAGTCACACCAGAAGTTCAAGCGAAAATACGCGTTGACGTTTCCATTATTGGCCGATGCGGATCACAGGATCTGCTCGGCCTACGGCGTTTGGGGACCGAAGAAGTTGATGGGGCGCGAATATGAAGGCGTGCTCCGCACAACCTTCCTCATTGATGGCCGGGGCAAGATCATCCGCGTATTTGAGAAGGTGCGGCCGGCCGAACACAGCGCAGACGTGTTGGCGGCGCTGAAAGCATCGTAGCTACCGAATTCACCCGAACGTCTCAGTCAAGTCTGACTGCGAGCCGCGCGGCGGGCTTGTGCATGTTGGCGCCATCGCGTCACCTCTGAGCGCGAGAACCCTGGCGTTTCCTAGAGGATTTGGATTATCGGGGTTTTCAAATCCGCCGGTATTGTCCGAATAGACGTGACAAATGTGAGGAAGTTTGGTACATTAAGCGCCTCAGAAAGAATAGTCCGAGTTTTTCGCGCGTTCCAGATATTTGAGCGCTCGCCCAGTGTTCCAGAGACTGCGAGAAGTTACTTCGTGTTCTGCGCCTGCATCGGGCTGCCGAACAAGGCGACGGCGCGCGAGCACGCGGCGTTAAGTGAGCAAGTCGGGAGAGAAGGCTGATGCGACATTTCGCGATAATTGGGGTATTGATCCTGATCCTCACCCCGCTGGTCTACCTCGGCGTGGATGCTGCGCACGTGATGCCGATCGAGGCCAGTGCTCAATCGCTTACCGTGGACTGGATGTGGAACATGGACGTCGCTGTCCTATCGTTCCTGTTTGCGGTGGTGATGGTTCCCCTTGTCTACAGTCTGATCGTCTTCCGGCGCAGGCAAGGCGAGACCGGAGATGGCCAGCCGATCGAGGCGAACACGAAGCTTGAAGTGACATGGACAGTCATTCCGTTGCTCCTGGTGATGGTCTTCGCCTACCTCGGAGCTTACACGCTGGGGCAGACTCGCATCGCTGACCCCAACGCGTTGGAGATCAACGTCACCGCCCATCAATGGGATTGGAGCTTCGACTATCCCCAGGGCTTCACGTCCAATGAATTGCATCTGCCAATCAACCGCCAGGTCGTCCTAAAAATGCAATCCTTGGACGTGATCCATTCGTTTTGGGTGGCCGAGTTTCGGATCAAGCAGGATATCGTGCCGGGACGGGTCACAGACTACCGGATCACCCCAATACTAATCGGGCAGTACACCGTCCGCTGCGCAGAACTCTGCGGCTCAAGGCACGCGTATATGGAGAGACCGGTGATCGTGAGCTCGCAGGCGGACTATGATGCTTGGGTGACCCAGCAGGCTGCCGCGGCTGCAGCGCTTGTCGCGCGGGGTGGACCTGATGCGGGAAAGGTGATGGCCGCGCAAAACGGATGTGGTGCGTGTCACTCTCTGGACGGTACCAAGCTCACGGGTCCGACATGGCGCGGGCTTCCCGGTTCGCAAGTTCAATTATCGGATGGCACGACGGTCGCTGCGGACGAGGCATATCTCACGCAGTCTATCGTTGACCCGAATGCCAAGGTGGTGCTCGGCTTCCCGAGCGGCATCATGCCCAAGTTCAACCTAACGGACGCCCAGGTCAAGGCGATCGTTGCCTACATCGAGACGCTGAAGTGAGCGTTGGAGGATTGGCATGAGAAAACTCTTTGCGTCGGCGCTTGCTCGCGGCGTGCTGTGGCAGTTGGCCGGCTGGCTTACGGGCGCGCTTGTCATTACAGGCATCCGCATGGTCATGGGTTTGAAGCCATTGGACACCTTCTTCTTCACCGAACCTGCCTGGGTTTTTGGTGCCTTCATCGGCGTACTGTCTTTTATTGCAGGCAGCGGGATCGTGGGCGACTGGTTCAAGTGGGCGAAGGGGCAGCAGACACCCGAGCATCGAGAAGACCCAGACGGCTGGGAAAAATACGTCGGTATCTCTCTCGATCACAAGGTCATCGGTATCCAGTACGCCGTGACTTCACTTGTTCTTCTGGTAGTGGGGGGCTCATTTGCCCTGATCTTTCGGACTGAGCTGGCTCAGCCCGGGCTGCAATTTCTGACACTGCAGTGGTACAACACGCTGATGTCCCTGCACGGAATCGTCATGATCATCGGCATCCTGGTAGGTGTAGCCGGTGTCATGAACTATCTGGTGCCGCTTCTGATCGGGGCGCAAGATATGGCATTCCCACGGTTGAACGCGTTCTCCTTTTGGATCGTGGTGCCTGCCGTGATTCTGCTTCTCTCAAGTCTGGCACTGGGCGGATTTGACACGGGCTGGACCGGTTATCCGCCTCTATCGGCCCGTGCGCCGGTTGGGATGCAGATGTTCTTCCTGGGCGTATTCACTGCAGGGTGGTCTTCCATCTTGGGCGGGCTCAATCTGATCGCGACCACGCTCCGCATGCGAGCCAAAGGTATGACAGCCTTCCGCATGCCGATCCTCGTTTGGGGCGCGATGGCAACATCGTTGATCACTCTCACTGCAACGCAGCTGATCGGCCTCGCATTCCAACTGGTGATGTTCCAGAGGCTGCTCGGGATGGGTTTCTTTGACCCGGCAAAGGGCGGTAACCCGATCCTCTTTCAACACCTATTCTGGTTCTACTCACACCCCGCCGTATATGTGTTTGTTCTTCCCGGTCTCGGCGTGATCTCAGAGCTGCTGCCCGTATTCGTCCGGAAGCCGCTCTACGGATACCGCTGGATCGCAATGTCGTCGCTCGGAATTGCCTTGGTGGGTTTCCTGGTATGGGCGCACCACATGTTTGCATCAGGCATGAATCAGTACTTGCAGGTCCCGTTCATGTACAGCACCCTGCTTGTGGCGGTGCCGACGGGGGTCAAATTCTTCTCGTGGCTAGCGACCATCTGGAAGGGAAAGATCGACTTTCCGACTCCGATGTTGTTTGTGCTGGGTGGCATTGTGGTATTCCTTATTGGCGGCCTGTCAGGACCTCCAAACGCAACCGTGGCAACGGATCTGCATCTCACCGACACCTATTTTATTGTCGGCCACTTCCACGACACCATCTTTGGCGGCTATGTCTTCCCCTTCTTTGCAGCCATCTACTTCTGGTTCCCGAAGGCTACTGGTCGGCGGATGAACGAGAGGCTGGGCAAGTTGCACTTCTGGATCATGACGCCAGCTTTCCTGACCTTGACCTTGCTGATGATGCGTATCGGTATGCTCGGCATGCGACGCCGAATCGCAGACTACGATCCCGCGCTCGGCTTTGAGGGCTACCACATCGTCATGACGATAGCGGGTTGCCTCATCGCTTTCTCTGTTCTGATCTTCCTAGTCAATCTTGTGCGCAGTGTCCGGCATGGTGAAAAGGCCGAGGGTAACGTGTGGAACTCGCGCTCGCCGGAATGGCAGGTGCCTTCGCCGCTGCCGAGCCACAACTATGAGAATCCGATCGAGGTGATCGGGGAGCCCTACGACTACGGCGTGGCCGGTTCTCAGTACATCAAGTTTTCCAAGGGTCATTAGGTCAAGGATTTCATTTCATGGAACACACTGACAAAACGGGTATCTTGCGGCAAGGAGTGGTCGTCTTCGTTTTCCTGGCCGTCCTGACCGGGCTCGAGTTTCTGATCGCGGTGGCCATCGGAGCCGTCGGATTGTTGGTCGTCGTTGCGATCATCAAGGTGGGATTGGTGATGTACTACTACATGCATATCTACAGGCTCAACCGGGACTCCGGCGACGATCAGCACTCTCCAGAATATCGAACGGCCACCAATCGCCTTGGACTATGGTTGTTTCTGCTCTCTGATTCGTTTGTCTTCGGGGCTTTGGCCGTGTCACGATTCAACCTGCTCGGACTGACGCGGCCAGCCCTTAATCAGTATCTGGGACTTACTGTGACGTCGGTGCTCCTGCTCTCATCGTTCTTCATGAACCGTGCCGAGGCTTCAATGGAGCATGGCGATCGCCGCGGGTTTATCGTCGGAATGGCAATCACGTTGCTGCTGGGACTCTGCTTCGTCGGAGGAGTGCTCGGTGTAGAATGGCCAACGGCCATCGCCGACGGCGTAACGCCGTCGGCGAGCGCGGCAGGAGCAATATTCTTCATGATGACCGGCATGCATGCGCTGCACGTCGTAACGGGTCTGATACTACTGGGCATTGTCCTGCGCAATGGATCCCGAGGTCTGTACTCTGCGGACAAGCACTGGGGCGTGGAGGCGGCAGCCGTGTACTGGCACTTTGTGGATGTGGTCTGGATCTTTTTCTATCCGGCCCTGTACCTGATCGGCAAGTTGAGCTAGGCATCGGTGAAGGAACCCCAGGCGTTCACAGCAGAGGCTGGTCTTCAACGCGGCGCGCTCGATTTGAGGCGCATCCTGTCCAATGGACCTTACGCTAGCATGGGAAGTACCCCACTTCGTGAAGGGTTGGCCGGAGGCTCCGACGCACGAGGCCGCCGTCCAGGCTTGAAAGCCCTTCGAGGAACTAGCCGGCCCGCATGACACTTTTGGGGTTGCGACGTGCGTGGCGGGCACGGCCAGGAGGCTGCAATGCAACAGAAAGTCCTTTGGGTGGGAGCCATCTCAATCGCGGTCCTCGCGCTGGTGGCCGGTTTGCTGTATTTCACCAGCAAGCCGGTGCTGCGTGGGGCGGTCATCGATCCGCCCTTGCCGGCCGCGGACGTTCATTTGACGGACTTCTACGGGCATCCCTTCACCCTGAGCGGCCTGCGCGGTAAGGTTGTGGTTCTGTATTTCGGATATACCAACTGCACGACGGAGTGCCCGCTTACGATGGCACACCTCAAGCTGGCAACCGATGCCCTTCGGGACAAAGCTGCCGACGTGCGGGTCGTGATGATCAGCACCGACCCCGCGCGCGACACACCGCAAAACATGAAGGAGTTTCTAGGCAAATTCGACCCGAGCTTCATCGGATTGGTCGGTGCGCCTGCCGAATTGGCACAAGTCTGGAGAGACTACGGTGTCTCCGTGAGGGATGGCGGCGAGACCCACAGCTATTTCCTGTACTTCATAGACCGCAAAGGAGATTTTCGGGAGACTTTCCTGCCTGATTCCCTTCCGGCCGATGAAGCGGCCGACATGCTATTCCTTCTGCGGGAATAGGAGCCTACGTGCCCAGGTCAGTCATCTATAAGCGGATACTCTATTGCATGCTGGCAGGCATGCTTTTTGGCGTCGTGGTCAGCGAGGCCTCATTTTACTTTCTAAACACCGGCGAAACCCGTCCGCCCAAGCTCATTGAACTGGACATACCGCTCGGTACCGCGGACCGCGTGGCACGCGGCATTGCCGATCCGAACCTGCCATCGAGCATTACATTTGTGGCAGGCGACACCCTGCGGGTGAACAACCAGGATGCAGTCGTCCATCAGCTTGGACCCCTGTGGGTGCCGCCGGGCAGCTCGGCAGCCATGCGACTGGATTCTGCGACGGATATGTCAGCGACATGTAGTTTCCGGCCAAGCAAGTACATTGGATTGAATGTCCAGTCTCCGCTGACGCTCGTAACGCGGCTGGTCGGCATCTGTGAAGCCGGCATACCGATGGGCTTT
>JBGPAT010000114.1:0-7750 GCA_041480885.1 Anaerolineae bacterium | reverse complement strand
GTCTTCACGGTCTTGCGCCCAAGATCTGCCATCTCCCACTCGGGTCCTCTCTCATGGACTCGTGACGGATTTGTCCAGTCCGACACGTTTTATTCGTCCGAGTGTCTTTGATAGGGGTTTTTTCGAGAACAGGCTGCGCGTCCCTTGCGCCTTGAGGAAATCCAGAGCTTGACTAGAAAGCTCCATTTTGCGGGTCGTCAAAGCGCGACAGTGGCCGGCAGGGGACAAACTTGAATGGCATATGGCGTCGTGTTATAATTTTCGCCATGCTTCATATACTAAGATTATTAAGTGTGAGCATTATAGCATGTGGTTTTTTCAAAGTCAACCAGATGGAGAGATGATTGGATCTGGTTAGGCAAGGAGGTGCACCGGCCCAAACTCCAGTCGCTAGTGTCGGATTCTGCCTTTCAATTCATCTGAGCTAACGGAGGAAGCGACAATGAAATCTCTTGAACGCATATTTGGGGCCGTAGCCCTGTTGGTGCTGCTTGTGACAGCCTGCGCTCCCCAACCAACTCCCGCACCCCCAACAGGGGCCGGTCAGCCGCAGGCCACACAGCCGCAGGCCGCACAACCGCAGGCCACGCAGGCACCGGCAGCAGAGAAAACGAAACTCCTCGTCTGGTACTGGGGCGAGCAGGAAGCTCCCGGCATGAAGAGCTTCATGGAGCAGGCGGTCCCGATCTATAATAAGGAGAACCCCAACATCACCGTTGATGCGGTCCTGCAGGAATCCGACTCGCTCTACCCCGCATTTCGCGCCGCGGCAGCCGCTAAACAGGGTCCTGACATCCAGTTCTTTTGGGGTGGCACGCAGGCGCTGCCCGATGCCTGGATGGGCAACCTGGCTCCCGTCAGTGACTACTGGAGCCAAGACGAACTGAATCATATTCCCGGCGGACAGCGCGCGGAGACGTTCTGGGACGGCAAGCAGTGGGGGATTCCCTTCTATCAGATCGGTACCTTCTGGGCCTATAACAAGAAACTGTTCGCCCAGGCCGGTCTGGATCCAGAAAATCCGCCGGTTAAATGGGCAGACTGGATGGCCGCCTGCGACAAACTGAATGCGGCAGGCATTACCCCCATCGGCACCGGCTTTAAGGATGGCTGGCTGGGCGGATGGATGGTCAGCTACCTCGGGCAGCAGAATCTGAACGGTATCGACGATCTGTTGGCAGCAATCCGAGGGGAGAAAAGCCTGACCGAGCCCATGTACGCAGAGTGGTGGTCGCGCTGGAAAGAGATGATGGATCACAAGTGCTTCAATGACGATATCATGTCATTGGATCTTTACCAGGGTCAGGATATGTTCCAACAGCAGAAAGTGGCGATGACCAACCATGTCGAGCCCTACATTGCGATCCTGGAACGAAAGCTGGGCGCTGATACGGTCGGCATCATGCGCACACCCGTCTACGGCACTGGGAAACTGGCCAACAGCGTCGGTATTCCGGTCCAGGTCCTGGCCATCACATCGTTCTCGCAGCACAAGCAGGAAGCCGCCGATTTCTTGAAATTCCTGCACCGCGAGGACATAATGAAAATGATGTACGATATCGCCGGCGCGATCACGCCCGATGACCGCTTCAAGCTGGACTGGCTGAACGTCAACTCCGACAAGAGTATCATGAAGTGGCGCAGCGAGTTCCCCCTGTTCTGGTACCAGTACTACTACCCGCCGGTCTGGGAGACCGAGGGATCGATTGCCCTCGGCCAGCTGCTGGTAACTGGCCAGATCACTCCGCAGGAAGCCGCGGCCCAATGGCAGGCGGTGGCCGAAAAGAACCGGCAGAACAATCCGTCAGAGTTGGACGCCTATAAGAAATGGATACTGCCGCCCGCGATGTTCGGCAATTGAGGATGGGTTAGGTGAATTCACCCGGCTCTGCCTGGCCAAGCCAGGCAGAGCCGGCTTGGATCAGCTTATGAAGCCAACCCTTTCCCTGCAAAAGCCCATCAGGTCCTGGCTGGTGGCTTACTTGTATCTGTCACCCGCGCTATTCTTCCTCCTATTGATATTTCTCTACCCAACCTTGGACCTCGTCTGGCGCAGCGTCACCAGAGTGACGGAGGGCGTCACCCAATGGGCTGGACTCGAGGCGTACCGGGCAGCGGTATGGGACCCGGTGTTCTGGCAATCCCTGTCGAACAACATCCGGCTTTTCATTGCCGTGCCAATCCTGGTTGTCCTCTCCTTGATCATTGCCTCCATCATTTTTGAACGCGTTCGCGGCTGGCGACTGTACCGGACGATTGTATTCATACCCTATGTGCTGGCCATTCCGGTCGTGGGTATTGTTTTCAGTTATGTGTTGCAGCTGCATGGTGTGTTCAACACGCTGTTGATTTCGATTGGGCTGAAGCATCTGACTGCCGATTGGCTGGGGAATGTCAACACTGCAATTTGGGCAATTATGTTTGTCGTCATTTGGAAGGAGCTCGGTTTCGGGGTCGTCCTGTTCCTGGCTAGAATGAGTTCCATCTCCGAGGAATTGTTTGATGCGGCCAAGCTCGACGGAGCCAATTGGTTCGAGCTGCTCTGGAATGTCACAATTCCGCAGATCGCGACCGTGATTGAATTCTATGTGATCATCGAATTGATTACCATGTTGAGCTGGGTGTTCGCCTATGTTCTGGTGATGACCAAGGGCGGGCCTGGAACGAGCACGTGGGTGATGGAGTACTTTGTCTATCAAAAGGCTTTCCCTTACAGCCAGATGCAGATTGCTGCTGCCGGCGCGATCCTGGTCCTTGCATTCGCTTCCATACTGATGTTCCTGCAGGCGCGGATCCGCCGGCAGGTGGATGAATTGAATGGCTAATTTGACTCCGCAGAGTGGCCGGGATAAGCCCACGACCGGATCGCGGCCTCAGTCCGGACCCCGGCTGAAGCTGTCTTCCCTGATGAAACGAAGCTCTCAGGCCGGGGCCAAACAGATCGCGATGCTCCTCGTAATGATCCTGATCCTGTTCCCGCTCTTCTTCATATTTAACAATGCTCTGAAGACGCGGGATCAATATCTGGGCAACCAGCTGGCGCTCTCCACAACGCCAACCTTGGAGAATTACGTGAAGGTATCCCAGTATGCAGGCCTATGGACCTGGTTTTCCAACAGCATCATCCTGACATCTGTCTCGGTTGGCCTATGCACATTGATCGCCATCTTGGCCGCGTATGCATTTGCCAACATGCAGTTTCCGGGCCGAGATACCTTGTTCAATCTAATTACGCCGCTGATGGTCATCCCCCCGATTGTCATGATCATCCCGCTATTCGTGCTTTTCCAGAAAATGCAATTGATTAACAGTCTGGGTGGACCAATACTCATCTACACAGGGCTGATGCTGCCATTCACAATCTATCTCCTCCGAAACTTCTTTATCACGATTCCACGGGAGATTCGGGAGGCTGCGCTTCTGGACGGCTGCTCCTCCCTGCAACTGGTCACCAAGATCATTCTGCCGTTGTCCCGCCCAGCACTGGTCACATCGATGATCGTGAATGCCGTCTGGGTCTGGAACGAACTGCTCATAGCCTTGGTCTTCCTTCAGACTGAAGCACAGCGCACTCTGATAGTTGGCATTGCCGCCTCACTTCAGAAACGTTTCAATCTGGACATTCCCCTGCTCATGGCGGGTCTGGCGGTCGCCACCCTCCCGATGATTGTCCTTTACGTGATAGGACAGAATGCCCTAGTGCGAGGGCTCACTGCAGGATTTGAGAAGTGACACCACGCCCTGGATTGAGGAGAAGTCGAGCATGACTCAGGAATTGATACCTCAAGAAATTCACGAATCTCCGGAAGCCATCCGGATGACCGTACAGGAAGCACAGTCCCAAGCTGCCACGGCTGGAGATGCTCTACGCGAGCGAAAACCAAGGCGCATCTTCTTGATCGGCAATGGCACCTCGCTGTATTCAAGCATGGCGGCTAGCTACACGGGTCGGATGCTGGCGGATACGAAGGATGCTTTTGTGACAGCCTGGCCAGCGGGCGATTTTCGCTATTTTATGCCTCAGCTCGACAGCCGCGATGCGGTGATCGGAATGTCTGCATCCGGGGAATTCCGGGACGTTCTTGCTGTGTTTCAGGAACTGCGCGGGAGGGTCCTGTGCGTGGGGATCACGCACGTTCCCGATGCGACCATCACGCGCTTAGCCGATTTCACCATAGTGTCCCGCGGCGGGCCAAGTCGCGTGCCCGTGATGACTAAAACATATACCAGCACCTTGACGGCGGCTCATCTTCTGCTTCTGGAATATTTCGGTGCGGGACAGGAATATTACGATGACCTGCTGGCGTCTGCTGAGCGATGTGCTAGAGCCATTGCCGCGGCCGAAACGCAGCTGGCTGAAATTGTGACGGTCCTAGCCAAGCTGGAACACGGCTTCTATTTCGGAGCCGGGTGCGGTTATGCGGCTGCGTTGGAGACTGCGCTCAAGATGAAGGAAATGGCCATTCTGCATGCTGAAGGAAGCGAAACATGGGAAATGGCTTCTGGGCCCGCAACACGCGTGAGTCACGACACGTTTTGCGTCGGATTGGAGACGGGTGGACCCACAGACAAGGACACGATTGGTGGACTGCGCCACGCGCGTGAATGGGGTGCTACAACCCTGGAGGTCGGTCCCAAAGCGCGTACTGAAGGTTGGTATTTTCCAGTCGAGGCTGCCCGCTATCAGGCATTCTCGTCGCTGGCCCTTGTGCCTCCACTGGCGCTTCTGGCCTACAGGGTAGCTCGGGCGCGCGGCGCCACGCCAGATCATCCACAATGGCGCGACCGATATCTATCGCAAGGTATGACCCATATACTGGGTGAGTGAGGTGAGCAACACTTGCGCAATCGGAATTGATATTGGCGGGACTTTCACGAAGGTTGGCTTGGTGTCCGGCGATGGCACCGTTTCCCGCCTAGTTCGCCTGCGGACTGCCTCTCATGATGATCCGGCCGACTATCTGGATCAGCTGCGCAGCCTTGTGTCAGACCTGACAAGAGAAGGCCCGGCTGGTATCGGGCTCTCCCTGCCAGGATTTCAGACGCCCGATGGACGCTCGATCCAATTCAACCCCAATACTCCCTCGCTCGTTGGGGTGGACTTCTTCTCGGCATTCGCCAGGTTCGATCTTCCGCTGGGCATCGAACCGGATCTGAATGCTCCGGCACTGGCCGAACACTACTTCGGCGCCGGCCGGGAAAGCCGCCGTTTCATGACCGCCACGATTGGAACCGGCGCAGGAGTAGGAGTCATTCTGAACAACCAGGTGCTGCGTTTCACCGGCAATACTGCTGGAGACACAGGACACGTGATCATCGAGCCGGACGGGCCGACCTGCGCCGTGGGTTGTCACGGTTGTGCTGAAGCACTGGTGACAATTGCGGCCATTGAACGGGAGGCGCGCGGACTGCTCACTGGTCCAAGAAGCCCCCATATCAAAGGTCTGTCCGCTCCCGAGTCGATCACGGCAAGGGAAGTAATCGAGGCTGCACACTCCGGGGATGCTGTGGCGGGTAATATCATGCGTGTGATCGGTCGTCGTATTGGGCAGTGGCTGGCCTGCCTGGCGCCCATATTCCTGCCCGATCGAATCGTATTGTGCGGCGGGGTGGTCGAAGCCGGCTCGCCGCTATTGGATGCTTGCCGGGAACGCTTTTCCCAACTTACCGCTCAGGACTATGGCCAATGCGAGATCCTCATCGGGCGCTTTCCTGAGCAGGCTGGCATGATCGGGGCCGCGACGCGTTTTCTCATTGGCGCAACAAATCAAACGGTCTGAATGAGCGCGCATCGGTACAGCGAAGCAGGGCCCGTACTGCCTCTTCAGGTTCTTCAGTCACTTCATTCGGGAGTGTTGCTTGATGGAATGGATACAGTCACTTAGAGAATCCTTTCCTTCCGATTGCTGGAGTGACCGGGCGGAGGAACTGGATGATTACAGCCAGGATGCGTGGCCGATGGCAATCAAGTTGGCCCAGATGGGACAAAGACCATTCCGCCCCGAGGTGGTTTTCCACGCGCGCTTTCCCCAACAGGTGCCCAAGCTCCTCGTCTGGGCGGGCGGGAACCGGGTGCCGGTCACGGTCTGGGGCGCGGGCTCGGACGTCGTGGGAGCGGCCCTGC
Organism: Anaerolineae bacterium; assembly: GCA_041480885.1. GTDB lineage: Bacteria > Chloroflexota > Anaerolineae > Anaerolineales > Villigracilaceae > Fen-1038. The sequence continues at coordinate 1,626 of JBGPAT010000114.1, read as the reverse complement.
CGGCTCATGGCGGGATCCTACTCGACGTTTCCGGGTTGAACAAGATCCTCACCCTGGACAAAACCAGCCTGTTTGTGAAGGTCGGAGCCGGCCTGTTGGGAGGCGCGCTCGAGGCCGAGCTTGCCAAATACGGCTTCACCCTGCATCATTCGCCCCAATCGCTGGAGCGGTCCACGGTCGGAGGCTGGGTGGCCATGCGCGCCTGCGGTCAGTTCTCATCGCGCTGGGGTGGCATCGAGGATCTTGTGCTGGCCGTGACGGTTGCATTAGCGAACGGCGATGTGGTCTCGACCCCGCTCGCGCCGAGGGCAGCCCTCGGTCCGGATCTGAAGAGCGTTTTCATCGGTTCCGAAGGAACGCTGGGCGTCATCCTGGATGTGACCTTGAGGATCTTTCCCGTTCCGGAGCACTGCCGACTCGAGAGCCTTTCCTTTCCTTCGCTGCAGGCCGGATTGACAGGGATGCGCATGCTGATGCAGTCTGGCCTGAGGCCATTCCTCGCACGGCTATATGATGCGGACGAAAGCCCTCATGTGGCGCGCTGGAGCGGATCCGCTTTTCCAAGCGAAGGTAACCTGTTCCTTCTTGGGTTCGAGGGACTGCATCACGTCGTGGAGGCGGAAGCCTCGGCCGGGATGGATATGCTTCGATTGCAGGGAGGGACGCGCCTCGGGCCGGAGATCAGTCAGGGGTGGATGGAGAACCGCTTCGATTTTTCCGCCGTTGAAAACCGTCTCAACAGCCCGGGCGGTCTGGCTGAAACCATCGAAGTTGCGCATTTCTGGAGCGGCATCCTGGACGTCTATCAAGCACTCAAGAATAACCTGCTGCCGCTGGCCGGCGAGGTGCTTGGTCACTTTTCGCATGCGTACCCCCAGGGAGTTTCGCTGTACATGATCTTGCTCGGGCAGGTCCCCGATGCCGCTGCGGCTGCATCGCGACTGGCGGAGATATGGGATACGGCAATGCGCACCAGCCTGGACTGCGGCGCGGCCATCTCCCACCATCACGGGATCGGGCTTGCGCGGCAGGCTTATCTCCGTGAAGCGCTCGGCGCGAGCTATGCGGTCCTGGAGCGAATAAAAAGGGCTCTGGACCCGCAGGGCCTGCTCAATCCTGGCAAGTTGGCGTTTCGGAGGTGAACATGGACGCGCGGACAGGAAAGAAAATCCGTTTGGGACGCCTCTTCAACCCGCTTAGTGGTCGCTGTTTGATCGTCGCCTACTCGCACGGAGTGCTTCTGGGACCGCGGCCGGGCATGATCAACCTCGAGGAAATGCGGCGGGTCAGCCTGAGTCTGGGGCACGCCCAAGGACTGATGGTCGCGCCTGGCATGGTATCGGCATTGGAGGAAGCTTTCATCGGCCGGGACCGGCCGTCCTTAATTGTGCATCTGGATTACCAGAGCTTCAGCCGAACAATCCTGCCATACACCGAGGGCGCAGCCACTGAAATGGCGCAAATAGAAGATGTCGTTGCCGCCGGCGCGGATGGTGTGATGACCTATCTTTACATGGGCCACAATGACTCTGAGCAGGAGAAAAGGGAAATCGCTCGAAATGCGAAATCTGCCCGCGCGTGTGAACGCTGGGGAATTCTGCTGATGATAGAACCACGCAGCGCACG
>JBGPAT010000113.1:0-7805 GCA_041480885.1 Anaerolineae bacterium | reverse complement strand
TCGTGTCGGCATAGTAAGACACGCCATATACCTGGTCTTTAAAGGTCAAACACTGGAGAGAATATGGAGCCAGCTCGGTGGAGTATCCTTTAACGTTCGGACAGTATTTGTCCAGCGGCGCAAGCCAGCCCGCCGAGGCCCACTCGTTCAGCCAGTGATCTGAGCCGTACAGCAGGTACGGCGGATTATTCGCGGCAAAGACGCCAACCATGGTGTCATGGTAGTCAAGCCACGAGTAGTCCTTGAGGTTGATCGTGATGTTGGGGTATAGCGCCTGAAAGTTCTTGATGTTGCTGTTGATGGTGTCAAGCCCATAAGACCAGACGACAAAATCCATCGTTACGGGCTTGGCGGCTGCTGGCGCGACCGTCGCGGCTGGTGCTCCGCCCGCGGCTGGCGCTTGGGTAGCAGCAGGGACTTCTGGCGCCGTGGTCGCTGGAGCCCCGCCGCAGGCTGTCAGTATCATGCCGGCGAGCACGAGCACTGACAGCAAGGTGAGAAATCTGGTGCGCATCTTTCATCTCCTTTTGAATCTGATTTGAAAACACATGGCGTTCCGGTAGAGCAAAATGCAGGGGTTCGTCGACCTCCTTCCTGATTTGGATTCAGGACGCGTGTTCGTTAACTGATTCGTGCTAACCGTTCCCTGACATCCTGAGCGAAATGGCCAATTAGATCCTGGACAAAAGCCACCACGTCGATGCCGGTGTCTTTGATGAGGGGGGTCATGTCCGTTCCAAACGACATACCGGTGGAGTTGTCCACGCCATGCGATTCAAAATACGTGGCGTTTGCGCGGCGGCGGCCCATGGATGCCAGGTCATATCGCTTGCCACCGGCGACCTGCGAGTCGAATACGCCCAGCAAGGCGGTTTGCAGGTTCTCATGACTCGATAGATCCATCGTGACCTTGTCGGAATCTGCCATCCAGTCCAGGGACCGCCAGACTTCGCAACCCACCAGACGCGCGGGACGTTCGGACTGGTTCAGTTGCCGAATGGCATTCACGACCCGGAGAGCGACCGCGACGTGCGTATCGTGTTTGTCGGCCAGGTTGTGGGTGAAGACAAATTCCGGCTTTGCCGCGCTGAGCAAAGTGACCAGATCGCGCACAGGCTCGGGTCTCGAAGCATCTTTGATGATCTTACTTGGAAAATCCAGCATCACTTGCGCCGCGTACTCAGCGACGATCGCCGCCTTGCGTTGTTCCTTGAAACGGACGAGCCGCATCTCCTCATCGGTGTAATCCTTATACAGGTTGTCGCGCGGCGAACCGCGCCCATCCGTGACGACGACGCCCGTGAACCATTTGTCCTTTTGTTGAAAACATTCCAGGATGGGTTGCGCGGCCATGATCTCGATGTCGTCCTGGTGCGCCGCGATGCAGAGATGCGTGGTGCGAGCCAATGCCTCCTCAACCGGCATGCTGTCCGGCACGTAAACTTCCGCAGTGTCGAGGTACCACTTCACGGCGCCTCCTTAATGGTCTAGCGCAGGCAAACTGGCCGCGGCCACGGACTGCCCCACGCGGCGGAGTCTTTCGTCGGGCAGGTGTAACGTGATTGTTCGGAGCAACTCGGGAAATTCGGCCTTCCACACTTGCGTTGCGCCGTCGAGCAACAATTCCCCGCCGCGGCCCGACGTGCAGCGGCCCAAGATCAAGACGTGCTTCACGTCGTAGAAATCGGCGTAATGTGCCAGGCCATAACCGAGATATACGCCCATGCTCTGCCAGATCTTCAGTGCGCCCCCATGGCCTTTCTCGAGTTGATCTTGCACGAACTTGAGTTTCGCGGCGTCGGTGATGTGAGCGGGAATCTCGATGTCGGCCTTCGGCGCAAGGCGGAAAACACACTGCTGGGAAAAATACGACGCATCGCAGCCGGCATCACCCGACCATTCTTCCAGGGGGGCAGAGGCACTGTAGTCAATGGGTGCAAACGCCAGTTCGTTCAGCCAGCCCGTGATATAGCCGTCCATGTTGACATATCCCGCGGCCTCACTGGATCCAAGCGCGATGCCAAGAATGCCGTTATCTTCAAAGGACATCGAGCCAGCCAGGGCGGTCACGTCCCCGTCATTGATGACATCCAAGGGCACTTTGAACTCGCGCTGGATTCTGCTAAACAGCCGCTTGATCTCGCCGAAGCGTTCCTTTGGGATGCCGCGGAACAATGACGCGACCATCGGACGGTTGTCGATGTAAATGCCGGCGGAACTCCCGCCGATTGCATCCACGCGTTCCATTTTGGCGGCGGCGGTCTTCAGTGCGGTCATGATTTCGCGGTAGTGATAATCAGGATCGGTCTGCCTGCGCGGTTCCCAAATGACTTCCTCGCTAAAGATGACTTTTCCGTCCACGACGGCGCTCACTTTTCGGTCGGACGCGCCGAGGTCAAATCCAATCCGTGAACCCTCCAAATGCCGGCCGAGTGGCTTCCCGATCTCGCGCGCAGCGGGCACTTCGTCGGGCGAACATGGAGTCACCTCAAAAGCCCGCTCGTACACCTCTTCGCCCATGAAGTGATAGTCAAATTTGCGGCGACCGCCGCTCGCGTAACATTGGCGAATGTATTCGCCAACTTGACGTGGCCCGCCGACGTAGACTTTGAATCCACCGCGTTGCCAGAGCAGGAATTTGACGATGCGTTCCACGTAATCGAGATTCGTGGCAAAATCTGAATGGCCTTCGGGAAGGACGGTGGCTTCGTAACGCGAGAATTCACTGTCACTTCGTCTAAGCCCGATGACGAGACGCACACCTCCTTTGGCAGTTTTTTCCCTAAACGCGCGGCCGACCAATGCGGCGGGGCGGAAAGATTCGTCGAGGGGCGGCTGAATGCGGGGGCGAATGAGCTCTTGCAGCATGCTGTGTTAATTCTCCGATTGCGTGAAGAGCAGTGAATAGCCGTCGAGCAGAAGATAGGCCGCCGAACCCAGAATACAAGCGCGATAATCGAGCTTCCCAATTTCCAGTCGCGTATCCTGTACCATGCGTCCTAGCGCGGCCTGCGACATGGCCTGCCGAGTGGCATTGAGCCAGAGTTCGCCGAAGCGCGTCATGTCGCCGGTCAACACAATTGTTTTGATATTGAAAGTCCCAACCAGACTGCCGATGGACTTTCCAAGATAATGTGCCGCGTCCATGATGACCTGCTGAGCGGCCTGATCTCCACTCGTGAATCTTGATTCCAGCACATCGAGCGTGATGGGTATCGAGGATTTCGTAAGGGATTGCATGCGCTGGACGACGGCTTGTGCGCTGGCAACTGTTTCGAGACAGCCGTTTCGTCCGCAACGGCAGGGCAGGCCGTTCTCTTGTACAACTATGTGGCCGATCTCGCCAGCACCGCCGCCATCACCCTGGAAAAGTTGCCCGTTGATTAGAATGCCCGCGCCGATGCCGCGCATTACGGTCAAAACGATCAGGTTGCTGCCAGAGGGATGCCCGCCATAGACGAATTCACCGATGGCGGTAGCCTGGCTGTCGTTGAGCACCGAGACGGGCAGGTCGTAGCGTTCCTCCAGCAGGTGGGCGAGCGGCAGATCGTGCCATTCCAGATTTACCGCGCTTGCGACGATACCTTCGCGCGTATTGATCAGCCCAGGCGCACCCACGCCAATCCCGACGATCGGTTTCCACGTCTTTTTCACCAATTTGTCTAGGATCCGGTAAAGCGAACTCAAGGCCTGTGTTCCGTCACTGCCTTCCACAGGAATCTCCACGGTATCCTTTATCTCGCCGCGCAGGTTGACCACCGCGCCGATGAACTTATCCTGCGTCAGGTTCAGACCGATCAGATATCGCGAGTCCGGCATCAGGCTGAGAAGGATGGATGGTTTTCCCCCGATGGAAGAACCAAGTCCTACTTCCTTTACAAGGCCCTCCGCGATCAAGGTTGCCACCACGTCCGAGACCGTGGTGCGCGTCAGTTTGGTAGCGCGGGCGATTTCGGCGCGGCTTATGGTCTTGACTGCAAAAATCATCTGCAAAACGAGGTCGCGGTTGTGTTGTTTGGTGAGCTGGTGGGTGGCCTTTGTTGGCGGCATAAATCAGGTCGGAAAAGTAAACTTTGTTAGTACAGTGAACTTATAAAGTCATTGTATAGATATTTGGGAAAAATGCAATAGGCTGGATGGAGGATTTAAGGGAAGCGTATGGAAGCCAGAACCATCGCCGAGGTGGAGAGAGCTTGCCAGTTACGGCTAGGCTGGCGTGGGTGGGCTAGGTTACAGGCAGTCGCGGCCAGTCGAACCGTGCACACACGGGGGTCGTTTTGCCCGGGCCCTCGTTCGGAATGCTGGCAGGGTGCGGACTCGTGGGCAGCTCCTCCGGTGCGTCTGGGCAAGTGCGCATAAAAGTGAGGTCTATAGGTTCCGCGTAAGCGTGGGCCACTGCGGCGCAAGCTAGAGAAGGATCCTGCCTGGCCTCAGCGTATCATCCCGCAGCCCGGCGTGGGAATCGACTGACAAGTGGCGTCGGACGCATGAGGCTACCGCTGATAGGGGAACATAGGTCTCCTTGAAACGAGATAGTCCTATTTCCACGGCAATCTTGTAATAATCACGGGAGGAAACAGTGGCGCAGCAGCCAAAAAACCCTTCCCCTTGTCCGCGAAGTCTAGGACTGCAGGGGCGCCGTGAGTCCATGCATAGGGCCAACACGCTTCGAGGATTTCGACGTAAAGGTCACCAGCGTCGCCTTTCCTGCCGCAGGCGGGTGCAACCCGGCTGCCACCGCCGTATCACGCCCGTTTTTTGCATCATACTAGACACTTTAGACGCTGTAGACAAAATTAACCCTAGATTTGTAACCAGGTAGACTCTGTATCACTGTGTAGACACTATAGACAGCTTGGGTAACTGACTCTTAATCAGTGGCTTCAGGGTTCACCTGTGCCTGCGGCACTGGCGCAGGCAAGTCCCCAGTCGGTCACGCAGACGGGCCACAGTTGAGGGACTGTCATGTTGCTGCGGCGCCTCAAGGAAGCGGAGGCCTTCCCTAGCCAGCGAAAGTGCTTACGCGGTGAGGCTGATCCCGCGTTTTGCGGGAATCGCTGATGCACGGTTAATGCCCACGTCGTTCACAATTCAACGCAGATCGTTGGAGGGGCAAACGCGGCAATGGGAAACCTGAGATGGCGGAGGGCGATCACTCTGTACATTAATGAAGGCGCTGACTGCGGAGATAGCGTGCGGGATTTGTGCAGCGTAGAACTAATGCCATCTTGACAATCCAGATTGTCTTGATATACTGTTGGGGTCATCATACCACCCTACCGCCGGACCACCAAATTGTATCTCCCTGTACGCACCGAGCGTTTGTACCAGGGCATTGTTGCCCAGATCGAGCATCGGATCGTCGCGGGTGATTTGAAGGTGGGCGACCAGTTGCCTTCCGAGCGGGAGCTCGCGGAGCAATTTGCCGTGAGCCGCATCGCAGTGAGGGAAGCCGTCAAAACGCTTTGCGAGAAAGGCTTGCTGGAAATCAGGCCGGGCCGCGGAACTTTCGTTGCCAACGGGACAGAAGGCATTCTTCGACACTCGTTTGGAATGCTGATGCAGTTTGGATCGGCAGACAGCTCCTCAAACCTGGTGGAAGTGAGAGAGCTTCTGGAGCCGGAACTGGCTGCTCTGGCAGCAACACGCATCACCGACGAACAGATTGTGCCGATGTTGGAGGCGGTCGAGGCCATGGATAAGGCGCTGGACAACGCCGAGGTCTTTGTGGAGGCCGACCTTGATTTTCACCTTGCGCTGGCACAGGCAACACAGAATCCGATCATTCCCATCCTGCTGAACCCCCTCATTCATATGCTGCGAGAGCAGCGAAAGCGAATTGCCCTGGCGGACGGTGGACTGCGACGCGGGCAGTATCACCACAAGCGGATCCTGGCTGCGGTCATGCAGCACGATCCGCAGGCGGCAAGGCAGGCGATGCAAGCGCATCTACTGCAGGTGCGTGAAGATTCAGAAACCTCTTCCTGACGTTCCAGGACGAGGTTTCTATTTCTCTGGGAGAGTGATTTGACAGAGCTTGGATTTGTGGGTCTCGGAGTGATGGGCGGGGGAATAGCCAGGCGCCTCTTGGAGGCGGGACACACCTTGACGGGATTCAACCGCACGCGTTCCAAGGCACAACCGCTTCTGGAGGCCGGCATGATCTGGGCCGATTCGCCTCGCGCGGTCGCGGAGGCCGCGGACGTGACCTTCAGCATGGTTACCAACACGGCGGCGCTTCGTAATCTCTCCGAGGGACCGGAAGGCCTGCTGGCTGGTCTGCGCTCCGGCAAGGTCTACATCGACATGAGCACTGTCAGCCCGGCGTACAGCCGGGATTTGGCCCGAAAGACGGCAGAGAAGGGCGCCGTCATGCTTGATGCGCCCGTCTCAGGCAGTGTCATCACGTTGTCGGAGGGCAAACTGTCCATCATGGTGGGTGGGGATCCGGCAGTATTTGAGAAGGTTAAGCCCATCCTTTTGCACATTGGCCCGAAAATCACGCACGTAGGAACAAACGGGCTGGCCGTTACCATGAAGATCGCGGCGAATCTCAGTCTTGCGGTCCAGATGCTGGCATTCAGCGAAGGCGTCCTGCTGGCTGAGAAAAGCGGGATCAAGAGATCCACCGCGGTGGAGGTGCTTCTCAATAGCGTGATCGCCTCGCCGATGGTGAAATACCGCGGACCGTTCGTGTTGCAGATGCCGGAGGAGGCGTGGTTCAACGTGAACATGATGCAGAAGGATATGAATCTGGCCCTTGAGCTCGGCCGCGAGCTTAACGTGCCGTTGCCCACGTCCGCCGTGACCAATGAGTTATTAACCGCCGCGCGGGCTATGGGGCTTGACCAACAGGATTTTGCGATTTTGTTCGAAGTGCTTGCGAGGATGTCAGGAGTCGAAAAGTGACGAAAAGCATGGACGTGGCTGCTGGGCCCACGCTACAGGCGACTGACGTCGAGCGTTGGCTGCATGCGTACCAGCAGATGGTCAAGATCAGAGAATTTGAGGAAAAAGTCAACGAGCTGTACATGAAGGCACTGATGCCCGGTTTGGCGCATCTGTATTCGGGCCAGGAGGCAGTCGCCGTTGGCGTATGTGAGGCCCTGCTGCCTGACGACTACATCACGAGTACGCACCGCGGCCACGGTCACTGCCTGGCCAAGGGTGCGTCTATCGACCGCATGTTTGCCGAGCTTTTGGGAAAGGAAGCCGGCTACTGCCGCGGCAAGGGTGGCTCAATGCATATCGCCGACCCCGATTCAGGCAACCTCGGCGCGAACGCGATCGTCGCCGGCAGCGCGGGGATCGCGACGGGTGCGGCGTTCTCCGCGAAAATGCGGCAGAGTCATCAGGTTGTGGCATGCTTCTTTGGGGAGGGGGCGCTGGGGCAGGGGCTGCTGTATGAGGTCATGAACATGGCTTCTTTGTGGAAGCTTCCCATAATCTATGTTTGTGAGAATAATCTGTATAACGAATATACGCATGTTAGCGAGGTGCTGGCCGGAAAAATCACCGCGCGCGCCCAAGCATTTGGCATCCATAGCCAGGTTGTGGATGGTCAGGACGTGCAAGTGGTCTTTGAGACAGCCATCAGAATGGCGGAGCGGGCTCGGCGCGGCGAGGGCCCGTCCTTTCTGGAATGCCAGACGTACCGCTATTATGGTCATCACGTCGGTGATATCAGCCGGACGTACTATCGCTCCAAGGACGAAGAGCAGGAATGGCGTTCGACCAGGGATCCGCTCAAGCTCCTCGCTGAGAAACTGGTTCGGCAGAAGCTCACGGACCAAGCGGTCCTTGAC
>JBGPAT010000112.1:0-7825 GCA_041480885.1 Anaerolineae bacterium | reverse complement strand
GTTGCATACCCAAGCGTCCATGTTCGCGTAAAATCGTAGAAATAGCCTCCGCCGGCCTCCGCCGGAAATATGTCAAAGACGATCGTCCTGCCTAGGCGCAGCAGATCATCGGGTGTGCCGAGCGAATGCGGCACACCCGCGTCCTTGCCGATGGCGAAGATGCACCCCTCGACGTCTACGGCTCCACGTTCGGCGAGCCACAACGAGATCTTGCTCTTCACGTCTGCAATGGTCAGGGGCGCGCCATCCTCTTTCAAGAGAACTTCATCCCCGCGCACCTTGCAGCTGGTTAGGTACTTCGCAACCAGATCCACGACCTCCGTGGTGACCTGTCCCATCTTGCGGATCCGTGCAACCTCAGCCTCGTCCTTGGTCTCCATGGCTCGCATAAAGATCGAGTCGTCCAGCGGCTCACCAACCAGCTCAAGCCCGGGGAACGTCCTTCTCATGGCATCGATCATGCAGACCAGGTCACCTGCCTCCAGCTTGCCGTAGATGCCCAGTCTGCCCCGGACGATATCCTGCTCGACGAGTATGTCTCTCGGATTCTCGACCAGCGCCTCCACGGCGCCGGTTCGCAGCGCAATCACCTTCAATCCACTCTTGGCCGCTTCAGCGCGCTCCATCGCGTTGCAATACAAGACAGGCTCTTGGCCAGGCTTCTGGAATAACGCGGCATTGCTCACGTGTCCGCCGCCCGTGAAGTAGTACATTGGGGGATTGTACTCAGCATTTCCGACCACAAGGATTGCGTCCAAGCTGGCGGCGCGCATGAAGCCCTTCAGATCAGATTTCATTCCACCTCCAACAGCACTGCCCGAAGACCGGATAGCAATGGGGTCTCTTGCTCTTCCAACACTGTTCGCGGATCGAGCAGCACCCTGCCGTGCTCGGTCCGGGCAATGATCGGCGGACGCTGCTCCCGGAGTCTCTTCAGACACCGGTCGGGGCTTCCTACAGAAAGTGCAAGCACATACGACGGAATGGATTCGCCGGGCAGGCTGCCGCCTCCGAGCGTGGACTGATTCTCCTGAACTTCCCCCTCTCCCAGCTCTCGCGCCCAGCGCTCCGCGCGAGCTCTCACGGTCTCGAGCGGCATGGATATCATTCTCCAGATGGGCAGCTCACTCTCCGCCTCGTTTTTCAAATAGTGCGTGAGCGTCGCCGCGATTCCGGCCAGGCAAGTCTTGTCTGCCCGAACGGCGCGGGCCAGAGGATGCTTTCGGATCTTCTCGAGCAGTTCCTTTCCGCCCACCAGGATCCCCGCCTGGGGACCGCCCACAAGTTTGTCCCCGGAGAAACACGCCACATCGGCCCCGTCCTCCAACGAATTTTGGACCGTCGGCTCATGCGCCAGGCCGTACTTGGCCGTCTCGACCAGCGCGCCCGATCCGAGGTCGTCCACGACGATCAAGCCCGCTTGATGCGCCTCGGTCGCGACTTGCTTGAAATCGGGTTCTTCCGTGAAGCCCACCATCTTGAAGTTGGAACGATGAACCCGCATGACCATTGTCGCCCCGGCAAATTCCTGGCGGTAGTCAGACACGCGGACCCTGTTTGTCGTGCCTACCTCGACGAGCCTCGCGCTCGATTGCTTCATCACGTCTGGCATCCGAAAGCCGCCGCCGATCTCCACCAGTTGCGAACGCGCGATGATGACTCGTTTCTTCGCCGCCAGTGCAGACAGAACCAGCAATACGGCAGAGGCATTGTTGTTGACCACGAGTGCCGCCTCGGCGCCGGTCAGCGTTTGCAGGATGGCTTCGGCGTGCACGAATCGCTGGCCGCGTTTGCCGGTCTCCAGATCCAGTTCAAGGTTCGAGTAGCCCCGCGACACGCCTTCCATGGCCTCGATCGTCGCCATTGAAAGCGGCGCGCGGCCCAAATTGGTGTGCAGAACTACGCCCGTGGCATTGATCACGGGCTGCAGACTCGGCCTTGTCCAGGCGGAAAGCCGCGCCTCGGCCTGAGATAGGATGACCTCGATAGCTGGAGCGGAGGAGTTGGGCGCCACCTTGAGCTCGCCGCGCGCGGCCTCCAACGCAAAGCGTATCGCCTCTACCGTAAGGGGTCTGCCATAGGCAGACGCCAGTCCGGAGGCCGCATCAGTGTGCAGGATTTTCTCAACTGAAGGCAGGCTACTTAGTGGGCTCATCGCCATCCAGCCAATACTGGCCATCGCCTCGTGGAGACCGGTCGCGCCAGGCTTCCTGCTCCTCGTCCCCCGCCGGAGGATGCCACTGGGACCGCTCTCGAAGTCGGATGAGATACTCGATTCCAGCAAGACCCCCCGCCAAACCCATCCAAACCCACAACGTCATGACGTGTCCCAGCTGAAGCCACGCCAGCAAGGAGCCATACACTCCAATCCAAAGAGCTTGCCGGACGATGGCACTCGATTCCGCCGGTGGATCCGAACGGAATCGTAGGTTGAGAAAATACGCCGCGGGCAACGCCGTACCCGTTAGCGCGATGATCCAGAGAGCGAAGAAGCCCCAGCGCGCCCAGACCAGCGGCGGTACCTTGAAGACGAAGATCAACAGTGCCAACCCGCCCCAACCTATTGACATGAGGGCTAGCGCTGAGTAGAGATACTGCCGAGCCAATGGGCCGCGCTGCATCGAATGAATTATACTCGGTCAGGAATCGCATGATTGCGGCTGCGTAAGGAGCGGCACAGTCCAGGCAATGCACCCATCTCATCCTGCGTGATGTCCAAAAGGATTCCCCCATGAACGTCTCCGATGCAATACGCACTAAACGCGCAGTCCGCAAGTTCCTGAACAAACCTGTGCCCGAGGATGTGCTTCGCCTCATCCTGAACGCCGGCCGCCGTTCGCAGTCCTCCAAGAACGAGCAGACGTGGCAATTCATCGCGGTGCAGGACAAGGCGATCCTCCATGCGCTTTCTCAGTGCGGCACATGGGCGGGGCACTTGGCCGGAGCGGCCGTGGGCATTGCCATCCTAACGCCAGACCCGGCTGGCAAGTTCCAGATCATGTTTGACGCCGGGCAGGCCGCCGCCTACATGCAACTCGAGGCATGGGAAATGGGTGTCGGGTCGTGCCTCGCCTCCATCTATGAATCCGAGCGAGCCCGCGAAATTCTCGGCTTCCCATCCGAATGGCACCTGCGCATTGCGCTCTCATTCGGCTATCCCGCCGACGAGACCAGACTGTCGGCCCCGCCCGCGAAGGGCGGCCGACGCACCCTTGAGGAAATTGTCCACCGGGACAGATGGTGAACCCGCATAGGGTGACCGCCACCCTCGACACTGAGTACCAGCCACGAACTCGCGGTTCGCGCACCTCCCGCGGGACTGGTGCGCACGGTTTCGGCCTCCCCTTGCGGAAATGAAATCCTCCCTGCTCCCTTTCTTTCGCCCTCGAGGCGTGGTCGTCGTTGGCGCCTCCACTTCTCCGGAAAAACTTGGCTACGGCGTCGCCCGCAACCTGATCGACAGCAAATATCAGGGTGCCATACATTTCGTCAGCCAGAAGCCAGGCAGATTATTTGGTCGATCGATCTTCACGGACCTCGCACAGGTTCCCGATCCCGTCGATTTGGCCGTACTCGTCGTTCCGGCAACCGCCATGGTCGCTGCGCTCGAAGCTTGCGCCGCACGCCGAATTCACGCGGCAATCCTTGTTTCCGCCGGCTTTCGCGAAGCGGGCTCGGACGGCGCTGCGCTTGAACGCAAATGCCTCGAGATTGCACGCCTGCACGAAATTCGCCTCCTGGGGCCCAACTGCATCGGCATCCTCGATACCCATCTTCCTTTAGACACGACCTTCCTGCAGCCGCCCATGCCAACCGCGGGCGGGATCGGCTTTGTCTCGCACTCGGGTGCCTTCTGCGCTGCCATCATCGATTGGTCGCGCCAACAGGGAATTGGTTTCTCACAGGTCGTTAGCTTGGGGAATCAGGCCGACATCAACGAGACAGACATGCTGCCCATGGTGGCGGACGACTCACACACGCGCGTCATCGTCCTTTATATGGAAGGTGTTGCCGATGGCCTCCGATTTGTGGATGTTGCGCGCGCGGTTACTGAGCGCAAGCCAGTCGTAGCCATCAAGGTCGGTCGCTTCGAATCTGGGCAGAGGGCGGCCGCCTCGCACACGGGCGCGCTGGCTGGGTCTGATGCCGCTTTCGAGGCCGCCTTTGCCCGTGCGGGTATCCTGCGCGCCGACTCCACCGAGCAACTCTTCGACTGGGCTCGTGCCTTTGAGGTCTCGCCATTGCCCCAAGGACGCCGCGTCGCGGTCCTCACAGACGCCGGCGGGCCTGGGGTCATTGCCGCCGACGCGTTGGAAACTGATGGGCTGCAGCTCGCCGAGCTGAGTCCCGCCTCCAAGACCAAGTTGGCTTCGCTGCTGCCGGCAGCGGCCAGTGTTCATAACCCCGTGGATATGTTGGCGGCCGCCTCACCCGATCAATATGCCGCCTGCCTGCAAATCTTGCTGGAAGAATCCCATGTCGACGCGGCGCTCGTTATTCTGCCGCCGCCTCCAATGTTCACGGCAGAGTCGGTGGCCGACGCACTGATTCCGATGGTTCGATCATCGGCCAAGCCGGTTGTGATTGCCCTGCTCGGTTCCCAGGGCACGGCCATCGCTTTTGAGCGCTTCAATCGCGCCGGCATCCCCTCTTTTCCTTTTCCCGAACGCGCCGCCAGTGCACTCAGTGCCCTTGCGCGCCGCGCAGAGGATCTCCAGTCGTATAGACGCGACGCTCCGCCGACCCACAGGCCCTTCCCTCTGGGCGAGGTCGTATCAGGGTTGACGCCACAGGAGCTGGCGACTTCCTATGGCATTCCATCGCTGCCCCTGAGAATTGCCCGGACCGCCGATGAAGCGGCCGCGGTGGCTCGGGAGCTTGGCTTCCCGGTCGTGATGAAGATCGCCTCTCCGCAGATCCTACACAAATCCGAGGTGGGCGGCGTGTTGTTGAACCTCGGGGATGCCGCCGGGGTGACAAGTGGCTACGCGCAAATGAAGGAGGACGTTCGAGCCCAGATCCCGGGCGCCATAATTGATGGCGTCCATATCCAGCATCAGGTAGGTCCTGGACAGGAAGTCATAGTGGGTCTGATACGCGATCCGAATTTTGGCCCTCTGATAATGTTCGGCACTGGCGGCATTGAGGCCGAGGCTCTTAAGGATGTCGCCTTTGACCTCGCTCCGCTCAGTCCGTCGCAAGCGGCTGCTTTAATGACTCGCACCTGGGCTGGACGCAGACTTGACGGCTTCCGCAGCATACCAGCGGTCGACAGGGCTGCCGTGCAGGATGTTCTTGTTCGCCTCTCCTGGCTCGCAATGGAACGTCCCGAGGTCATGGAATTCGAGATCAATCCCCTGCGCGTCCTGCCGCAAGGTGCAGTTGCGCTCGACATAAGAGCCACTCCCTAGCGGCGGGGTTGCGCGCGCCAGTGCGCTTCCCCACATGTGTGGGGCCCAGCAATCCATGCGTACCTTGCCGGGGTGCCCCGCGGGCCGTGCAGACCATTAAAACGCGGATGGTATAATCTTTCAGCGTTTTGCCCCCCCGAACAGGACGTAGAGTGTTGATATCCGAAACGGTTTTGAAGGAACTGGAAAGATTCACGGGCACTGATCAGGTGCGCCGGGATCTTGACACAGATCTCTTCGGGCACAAGTTGCTGGATTCCCTTGCGACAGTCGAGTTGACCATTGCGCTGTCCGAGGATTTGGGTGTGGAACTGTCGCCGAGCGACATCGACCGGGAGATGTGGGCCACTCCGCAGAAAATCATCGACTATTTCCAGGAAAGAACTGGTCGCGCATGAAGCGACTTCCACATCTGGTTGCAGCTGCAGCCGCGCTCCTTGTGACCCTGATGGCGGCCGTGGCCTACTCATCGTATGCGGGCTCGGTTGAGCAAAAGTATGTTCACGCGGTCGCTGCGCTGGATCACGCAGACATTAGCGGCGGGAGCGCCTTGGAGCGGACCGCCCTCAGACAAGACGATCTCCTGCTCATCTACGGCGCCTCGGAGCTCATGCTGCTTGACACCAAGTACGAGGCCACCCGATTCTTCAGCACGTACCCCACCGGGTTCATGGTGTTCAACGCAGCCACCAAAGGCGGCTCTGCCCTCAGCATTGTGCAGCGATTGGCGGCACTCGGTGCCGACCTCCGCGGACGCCGAGTGATTCTTGCTGTGGGCCCCGCGATCATGACGATGGCTCCGTTCGGGGACGTGGCCGAAAGGCACTATGACGGCAACTTCTCGGAACTGCACGCCCTCGAGCTTGCCTACAGCCCGTACCTTAGCATGCAAACCAAGCAATTGGCGGCCGCTCGCATGTTGGATTTTCCGGAGACCCTGAAGGATCAACGCTTTCTGACATTCACCCTGCGAAACCTCACGGGCAACTCTCTCGGTGCACGGATTCTGTATTACCTTTCCTGGCCGTTGGGCAGACTGCAGCTTGGCATCATGCACGTGCAAGATCAATACGCCACGGTAACGTTCATCCATCACCTTTCCGCCGCACAGGTCAAGGTCACGCGCCAGCCCCAGCAAATCGACTGGCCCGCACTCGTCAAGACTGCGCAAGCGGAACAGATCAGGCAGACGGACACGAACCCCTACGGTGTAGATAATAGCCAGTGGCCAAAGATAAAGGAGTTGTTCGCCAAACCGCTGCCGGTTGGGTCGAGGGACGCCGATTTCATCAATGACGTCACTATCGCTCGGGAATGGAGCGACCTCGACATCACACTGCGCGCGGTGCGCGAGCTCGGCGCAGAGGCCATAATTATGAGCATCCCTATGAACGTGCCACTATGGGAAAGGATTGGTGTCTCGCGAAAAGCCCAGAATACCTACTATAGCATCTTGCACTCGGTCGCGGCCCCCTACGATCTGCCTGTCATTGACATGAAGCAGTACGGAGACGTCAAGTACTTTAGCATGGATCTGGCCTCGCATGCCAGCCGGAAAGGATGGATCTATGTGGATCGGACTTTGGATAAGATCTATCATGGAATTCTTCCATAGTCCGTGGGGTCACGTGCTCCTGCTATCGCTCTACTACTCCGCAATAATCGTGGGGCTGGTCTTGTTGTATGGAAAGGGCCAGTTCACGGCGACCAATTTCGTCTACCAGGGTTTCTAATACGTGGAATTAATCCGGCAGATCGACCGGTGGGGCTGGCTTTATCCTGATCGCGCCGCGCATGTTAGCGGCGCGACTGTTCTGACGTACGGCGAACTGCTTGGTCAATCGAACAAGCTGGCTCAATACCTGTCTTCCAGCCTGCCGGAAACCGGTACCCCGGTAGCAGTCCTGGGACATAAGCAGAATGAAATGCTGGTCGCCTTCCTGGCCTGCATCAAGTCCGGGCATCCATACATTCCGCTGGACACCTCGTTGCCGGCTCAGCGGATCCAGACAATCGTTGACGCCGCCAAGGCCTCGCTCCTGACGCACGATCAAATCCGCAAGATACTTGAAACAAGCGATGCGCCGGCTGCATTCACGGCCCGCCTGCCTGCGCTTGACGATGTCTGGTATATCATCTTCACCTCTGGCAGCACCGGAGATCCCAAAGGTGTGATGGTCACCCGCGGATGCCTCGAGGACTTTGTAGGTTGGATTCTCGATGAACAGGGCTTCAAAGAGGGCAGCGAGGTATTCCTGAATCAAGCTCCCTTCTCGTTCGATCTGTCCGTCATGGACCTATACCTGAGTCTGGCGACCGCCGGCACGCTTTTCAGCATCACCCACAGCGACATTGTCGAACCCCGGCGCTTGTTTCAGTTGCTGCCGAAATCCCGGGTTTCAGTTTGGGTTTCG
>JBGPAT010000111.1:0-7857 GCA_041480885.1 Anaerolineae bacterium | reverse complement strand
CGAGGGGTGGCAGAGGCCTACGCGCAGCAGAGGCGAGGCCTGGAATACCCCCTCTTAAAGGAAGCCGCCCCCAAAGAGGCCGTCCAGCGGCCACTGCCCCAGGCGGTGACCGAACCCGCAGACTTTGTCCTGGAGATCGGCGTGGAGGAACTGCCGGCCCGCGACCTGGATGTCGGTCTTGGCACCCTCAAGACGCTTCTGGAGAGGGATCTTCTGGCTTCGCACAAGCTGGGATATTCCAGTCTGCAGGTGTTGGGCACACCACGCCGTCTTGTCGCACAGATCTCAAATCTTGCGCCGCGGGAACCGGACAGTCTGGTGGAGCTCAAGGGTCCTCCTGAGTCGGCCGCCTTTGACAAGGACGGAAAACCCACGCAGGCTCTGCTGGGTTGGGCGCGCAAGAACGCGCTGCCCATTTCAGAAGATCAGATGAACAGAGAAAGTCTGGTGCAAGAACGCAATGTCGGACGTTATGTCTCATGGCGCAAGGGCAGCGAAGGCCAGACGACGAGTTCGGTGCTTGCGGGCATGATGCCTGCGATCCTTGCCGGCATCAAGTTCGACAAATCCATGCGCTGGAACGACTCCGGAGTAGTTTTCTCCAGGCCCATTCGCTGGATCGTGGCCCTTTATGGGGAAGTCATCATCCCATTTGAATACGCGGGGGTTGCATCCGGAAATGTAACACGGGGCTTGCGGCCAGACGACTCTCCCGAGATCGTGGTCCGCGCGGCCAGCCAATTCCCCGACCAGATTCGCCAGGCCGGCATCGTGCTTGACCCACAGGAACGCCAGGCCTCCATCCGCGAGCAGGTCACCCGGGCGGCGACCTTTGTGAGGGGGGAAGCCCTGCTCGAAGACGACCTGCTATCGGAGGTTGCCAACCTGATCGAGAGGCCGACCGCGGTGCTCGGCAATTTCAACGACGAATTCCTGAAGCTACCTTCCCAGGTCCTGATCTCGGTCATGAAGAAGCACCAGCGCTACTTCCCGATCGAGAGGAGCGGCAAGCTGCTGCCGAACTTCGTGGCAATCCGCAATGGCGGCGACGAGCACCTGGACCTGGTCCAGCAAGGCAATGAGCACGTTTTGGGAGCGCGCTTTGCCGACGCGGACTTCTTCGTGCGCGAGGACCTCAAGCGGCCGCTCGAAGCCTATCGCAGCAAACTAGCCGGCTTGATGTTTCACACCAAGCTGGGTTCCATGCTCGATAAGACTGGGCGGATCCAGAAGCTTGTGAACAAGCTGGTTGCCATGCTCGGCCTCAGCCCGGCTGAAGCCGTCTTTGCGCGGAGGGCGGCGCGCTTGTGCAAAGCCGACCTCGTCACCAAGATGGTGACTGAGATGACCTCGCTGCAAGGCACCATCGGTGGCGAATACGCACTGCGCTCCGGGGAAGCTCCCGCAGTCGCGGAGGCCATTGCCGAGGAGTATCAACCGGTTCCCAAAACAAACGCGGGCCTGGCGCTCGCTCTGGCAGACCGGCTCGACTCGCTGGTCGGCCTGTTCGCGGTCGGACTAGCTCCAACGGGCACCAAGGACCCGTTTGGCCTGCGCCGCTCCGCCATTGGGATCGTACAGCCGCTGCTGGAACATGCCCGTGATCTTGATCTGGTAGAGGCGATCGTCAAGTCCGCCAAGATGCAGCCTGTGCCCGTGAGTCTGCTAAAACAACAAGAGATCCTCGAGTTCATGACCGGCCGCCTGGCGGTTCTGCTGAAAGACTCGGGCAACCGCTATGACGTAGTGGAGGCAGTCCTGGCTGAGCAGGCAGGCAATCCCGCCGCGGCGGCACAGTCCGTGCACCAACTGCAGGCGTGGGTGGAACGAGAGGATTGGAACACGATCCTGCAGGCTTTCGCGCGTTGTGTCCGCATCACACGGGACCAGAAGCGCCGGTTCAAAGTTGTGCCGAAAGCCTTCGTGGAAAAGGAAGAGCAGGAGCTGTACGCCGCTCTCAAAAAAGCCGAAGCCGCCCTGCGTGCCTCCACGCCAGTGACGCCGGACAGCCTGCTGGGCGCCTTTATGCCCATGATCCCAGCCGTCAACGCCTTCTTCGACAAGGTGCTGGTCATGGCCCGCAAGAAGACCGAGCGGGAGAACAGGCTTGGACTACTACAAAGGATCGCCGCGCTCGCCGAGGGTGTTGCCGCTCTAGCCAAACTCGAAGGCTTCTAGTATCAATAGACGGCCCATTGGCCGCCCTTGGTGTCTTCCAAGTAAGTCCTGATATTTGTCCGAGTCATCCAGAACTCAGTCCTTTGCAGGCTGAGCATGGTGTGGCCGCGCAAGCTCGCAAGGTTGAATGCCCACACGAGCAACCCCGCGCACATTTCCCCAAGGTCCCCGGCATTTCGCCGTCGAGTTAGCTCCGGCCCTCGCTATCCTTCACCCTCGCCGATCCCGTCCGCCCTTGCTCGCGCTTCCGACCTTTGGAGCAGATCCGACTCGAGGAACACTTTCACGACCTGCGGGTCAAAATGGGTACCTGCCTGCAATCGGATGTACTCCACGGCCCTCTCATGCGTCCAGGCTTTGCGGTAGGGACGATCTGACGTAAGCGCGTCCCACACGTCCACCACGGCAAATATGCGCGCGGCGAGAGGGATCTGTTCACCCTTCAAGCCGCGCGGGTAGCCGCTGCCGTCCCACTTCTCGTGGTGGCAGTAGGGAATGTCCAACGCCGCATGCAAATACCAGATGGGCGAGAGCATTTCAAATGCGAGGGTTGGGTGCTTCTTCATGACAAGCCATTCCTCGTCGGTTAGCGGGCCGGGCTCGTACAGGATCGAATCCGGGATGCCCATCTTGCCGATGTCGTGCAGCAATGCGCCTCGGCGCATGTGCACCAGCTCCTCATCTTGCAGACCGAAAAGACGCGCCAGATTGATGCACATGTCGGTGACGCGCACGGTGTGGCCTTCGGTCTCTCTGTCTCGAAGATCCAGGGCGCGCGACCAGCCCTCGATGGTGGCGTCGTACGCCAAGACCAGGCTGAAGTTCGAGCGCTGCAGGTTTTCGAACAGCCGGGCACTGTCAATCGCAATCGCGGCCTGCCCGCCCAGCGTACTCAGGAAATCAAACCATTCCGGATCGGGCTCGAGCGGCGACCGCTGGAAGACTTCCAGCACCCCCACCAGCTCTCCTTTTGCGATGAGCGGGACCCCAATATAGGTGTCGAAGTCTTCGGACTTGAAATCTGGCGAGCGCAGAAAATCGGTGTCACGCGTGCGCAAACCAGAGACGTGCACGAGTCGTTGCTCCTGACCGGCAGTACCGGCGTAACCCTGCCCCAAGGGCAGCCGGGTGTGCTGCAGCGCAAGGCTGTGGAAGCCGCTCCCGGCCGCAAACTCCAGCATCTGCGTGGAGCGGTCAAGCAGCAGGACGTCGGCGGCATCCACGCCCAACTGCTTGGTCACATGCGTGAGCAGCGCCGAAAGGCTGAAGCGCAGGTCGAGGCTGGAGGCGATCATGCGGTCAATTTCGCTGATGGCAGTCAGGTGCTCGAACTGCCGTTGGACCCTTGCCTCGGCCCGCTTGCGCTCCGTGATATCTGTGACCGAGCCGTCCAGTACGCCCAGTTCCGGGTAAAGAGTCAGCGAGGTGATGCAATCACGCACTTCGCCCTTCTTGTTGAGCATCCTGCATTCGAAATCCACGACGCGCCCCTCGGCTGTGAGCCTGCGCATCATCTCCTCGCGCTGCTGGGGATCGGCCCAATGCATGATCGAGGGCTTGCCGATGACCTCTTCGCGCGTCCGCCCGAAGATCTCGAGCCACTTGTCGTTCGCGTTCAGGGTTTCTGACCCGTCCAACCTGGTCCTGAACATGCCCACTTCAGTGTTCTCGAAGAGGTTATGGTAGACGGCCTCACTGTCCCGCAAGGCCTGCTCTGCGCGCCTGCGCTCCGTGACGTCTTGCACCAGGTCTTCATACCATCGCACCGTTCCCTGCGCATCGCGTACGGCGCGCGAGTTCTCCGAGACCCATATTGTGGTGCCGTCCTTGCGATAAACCTCGGACTCGAAACGAACGACGGCTCCATCCCGGTCCATCATCCTCTTGAACTCGTCGCGGCGGTCGGGCTGTACATAGATCTGGCGACCAATATCGTTGATGTCGGCGATCAATTCCTCGGGAGACGCGTATCCCAGCTGGCGCGCGCCGGCAGGGTTGGCCGCAATGATCTTCCCATCCGGCGTAGTTTGCAGGATGCCTTCCATGGCATTTTCAAAGATGCCGCGGTATTTCTCTTCGGCCGCGCGCAAGGCCTGCTCTGCGCGCCGGCGCTCCGTGATGTCCTGCATGAGGTTCTCATACCACAGCACCGTTCCCTGCGCATCGCGTACGGTGCGCGAGTTCTCCAAGACCCATATCGTGCTGCCGTCCTTGCGATAGACCTCGTACTCGAATCCGACAACCGCGCCATCCTTCTCCATCAACTTCGTGAATTCCTGGCGGCGGCCGGGTTCCACATAGATTTGGTGACGAATATCGTTAACGGCGGCGATCAATTCCTCGGGGGATTCATATCCCAACTGGCGCGCGCCCGTCGGGTTCGCCGCAATGAATTTCCCATCCGGCGTACTTTGCAGGATGCCTACCATGGCGTTTTCATAGATGCCGCGGTACTTCTCTTCGGCCACGCGCAGGGCCTGATCCCGATCCTTGCGCTCGGTGACATCGTGGGCCACCCAAACCACCAAGTTGGATGACAGTGCCGACACTGCGGCGGAAAACCACCTCACCTGCTCCCCAAAGCGCAGGCTGTAGTCGACGTCGCTCAGCGGTCCGGTCTTCAGGGCCTCGCGGATGTGGTCGACAAAGAAACGAGCCTCCTCGGGCGGAAACAGATCGCTGACGCTCTTGCCCAGCATCTCGGAAACGGGGTACCGAAAACTCGCCGCCTTGGTCGGCGCAATCTCCATATAGCGGCCATCCGCGTCATAGACGATGACCACATCCGTCATGGCAGCGAAGAGGGCGCGCAGTTTGCCCTCAGATTCTCGCAGTGCCTCTTCCGCCTGTTTGCGGCTGATGGCAACTGCAATCTGCGACGACACATACTCCAGCATGTGCTGTTCGCGTTCGCCGTAGGCCGCCGGATCAGTGTAGTGCTGTACGACCACCGCACCGATGGTTTTCCCCTCCACGATCAGCGGCACGCCCAGCCAGATCGCCGAGGGCTCTCCCAGCAGTCTTACGGCGCCCTGTCGCTCCAGTTCGTCATGCACGGCCTGCGTGCATAGCAGGGATTTTCCCGTCCTCAAGACATAGGCCGTCAACCCCTTCCCGGGCTCAACCTCACCCAGATAGGCCTCATCCTTCGCGTCGCTGAAATAGGGAAACTGCACGGAATTCCGCTTTTCATCATACAGCGCGATAAAAAGATTTTCGGCGGGCATGACCGACGAGACAATCTCATGGATTTGCGGAAACAGGTCGTCCAGGGAGCCGGCTCTCTCGGCCGCAGCGGCGATCCGGTATGCGGCTTCCTGCAGGGCACCCGCGCGCTTGCGCTCGGTGACATCTTCGAAGATGGCCAGAAGATGCGGTTTGCCGCTTAAATCGAATGGGGTCAGGCGGCACTCAAGCCATGAGTCTTTTCCGGGACTGGAAACTGTGTGGACCTCGAGACGTGCCGTGGTCCCATTGGCAAGTGCTGCTTCGGCCGCCACAAGCAGCCCCCCAGCCTTCCACCAATCCAGTTGCCTGAAGTTCTGCTTGAGGACCTGCTCTTGAGTGGTCCCAGTGATCGCCGCCAAGGCGGCGTTCGCGATGAGGCATTGTCCCGTATTGTCATAGGTGGCGATGCCAAGAGGAGAGGCGCCAAGGATGGTCTGGTTGAAATGGAGCTCATCCACAATGTGCTTTTCAGTCTCCATTCGCCGGGCCAACTCGTCTTGAGCGCTCCGGTACAGTCGGGCGTTTGAGATTGCCAGGGCGGCCTGATCGGCAAACAGCTCGACCAGCCGTATCTCTGGCGCGGAGAAGGCGCCGGCGCGCGTCAGATCTGACATGTGGAGCACGCCGATTACATCGCCTTTGACCTTCAGAGGTATGCTGAGCACTCGCCGCAAAGGAAGACCGTCGTAGGGACGCGCGCGCCCGTCCCATTCCTGATAGTTTTCCACCGACATGGTCTCGCCAGTTTGCGCTACTCGGCCTGAGACTCCTTCGCCGAGTTGGAGCGTGACCCCAACGTACTGCTGCAAGAAATCGGAACCCACGACCAGCTTGATGGTCTGGCCGTCCGGCTGCACCAGATAGAGTCCACCACCATCCACGTCAAGCAGTGCGGCGGCACGTTTGACAATGGCCGTCAGCAGCGCATCCAGCCCTGTCTGGGCATTGATCTCCAGCGAGGTTTGATACAGGGTCTCGAGTTCGCGAGCTCTCTGACTCACGGCCGCCTCGGCCCGCTTGCGCTCGGTTAGCTCCAATTGAAGACTCTCAAACAGCCGCGCGTTCTCTACGGCAATGGCGGCATGGTTGGCAAATAGGGCGAGCAGGTCCAGGTCTGCCTGCGTGAACGGCGGGCGCTCCAAATCGCGAAGAGCGTGAAGCACTCCGGTGACTTGGCCCTTCCACAGCATTGGCACAGAAATGACCGGCCCGAAGGGTTGGGTCGCCTCATAGACAGAGGCGCGGCCGTGCCAGGCGCGATAATCGTCCAGGATCAGCGGTTTTCCCGTCTCGGCGACAACCCCCGCTGCGCCCTCCCCATATTTGAGCACCGTGCCGGTATAGTCGACGGCCGTGTTGTGGCTCACGACACACCGGACTTGCTTGAGTTCTGAGTCGCACAGATACAAGCCGCCACTATCCGCATTCAGCAGATGTGAGGCACGCTCAACGATTGTGTGCAGCACCTTGGGCGCATCGTGGGAGGCCGTGATTTCGAGCACCGTGGCCTGAAGCGCGGCGAGCTCGTCCGCGCGCCGGCGCACGGCGTCCTCCGCCTGCCTGCGGCTGATGGCAACAGCAATCTGCGAAGACACATATTCCAGCATGTGCTGTTCACGTTCGCCATAAGCCGCCGAATCAGTGTAATGCTGCACGACCATTGCACCGATGGTTTTCCCCTCCAGGATCAGCGGCACCCCCAGCCAGATCGCGGACGGCACTCCCAGCAGCTTTACGGCGCCCTGTCGCTCCAGTTCGTCATGCACAGCCTGCGTGCAAAGCAGAGATTTGCCCGTCCTCAGGACGTAGGCCGTCAACCCCTTCCCGGGTTCAACCTCACCTAGATACGGCTCATCCACCGCATCCTTAAAATAGGGAAACGACATGGAATTCCGCTTTTCATCATAGAGGGCGATGAAAAGATTCTCGGCGGGCATGACCGACGAGACAATTTCGTGGATTTGCGGAAACAGGTCATCCAGGGAGCTGGCTCCTTCGGCCGCGGTGGCGATCCGGTACACGGCTTCCTGCAGGGCGCCCGCTCGCTTGCGCTCGGTGATGTCCATCGCGGTTCCGAGCACAGCGGGTTTGCCCTGGTATTGGATCAAAGTGCCCTGGAACTCGGTGTGGATGATAGAACCATCTTTCCTGATCACCTTATAGGAAGTATTCGACGTTTCAGTGTCACCTTCCAGTCTTGCCTGCAGTCTCACGCGGACAGCCTGGACATCGTCAGGGTGGATCAAGTCCTTGGGACTGAGCATGTCCATGATGTCTTCGGCCGCATAGCCAAAAATGTTTGCAAAGGCAGGATTGACGTACGCCAGTTTTGAATCCTGCAATATGTAAATGCCCATGAGAGACTTTTCGGTGAGCAGCCTGAAAGTCTCCTCGCTCCTTTTCAATGCCTCTTCTGTGCGCTTGCGCTCCGTGATGTCGGTAAGCGTGCCT
>JBGPAT010000110.1:0-7865 GCA_041480885.1 Anaerolineae bacterium | reverse complement strand
CGCGTTTGGATTCTTGACCGCACACGCGGACGCAGCAGTTATTGATGTTGAGATTGGCAGCGGCGATATCGACCGGATTTCCGAAAGAACTCGGGACAGGATCTCGGACGTCGCGGAATCGTCGGCGGGCCCCGAGGAGTGCTTGATAAACTCCAGTTCGGTCAGGGGAATCGGGAGAATTGTTTGGACCCGGAAAGGAGCCGGCGGATGGACCATCAGGTCCATCAGGTGCCGGTTCAACCACTCCATTTCCAGTCTCGTATTTCAGGCATGTCTTCGCCGTGCTTGCGAATGTAGGCCTTGTGGTCCAGCAACTTGTCGCGAAGATATTGTTTGACGTAGGCGGCGCGCGAGGCGAGACCTGGCACCCGATCAATCACGTCGCCGACCAGGTGGAAACGGTCCAAGTCATTCAACACGACCATGTCGAACGGGGTGGTCGTGGTGCCCTCTTCCTTGAAGCCGCGAACGTGTATGTTATCGTGATTTGTACGGCGATAAGTGAGCCGATGGATGAGCAAGGGATACCCATGAAAGGCAAAGATGATCGGCTTGTCTCTGGTAAAGAGGATATCGAAATCCTTGTCGTTCAGCCCGTGAGGGTGCTCGCTCTGCGGCTGGAGTGTCATCAGATCCACGACGTTGATGAGGCGGATCTTCAGTTCCGGGAAGTGCTGTCGCAGGATTTCGACCGCAGCCAGCGTTTCCAGCGTCGGCACATCACCGCAGCAAGCCATCACCACATCCGGGTCGCCGCCTTCGTCGTTGCTTGCCCATTCCCAGATTCCAAGCCCGGCCGTGCAGTGCTTAATGGCCGCATCCATGTCCAGCCATTGCTGTTCGGGCTGTTTACCCGCGACAATGACATTCACATAATTGCGGCTCCGCAAACAATGGTCGGTGACTGACAGCAGGGTGTTGGCGTCCGGCGGCAGATACACGCGGATGATGCCCGCCTTCTTGTTCATGACGTGGTCAATGAAACCCGGGTCCTGGTGACTGAACCCATTGTGGTCCTGCCGCCACACGTGCGAGGAGAGCAGGTAGTTCAGGGAAGCAATGGGCCGCCGCCATGGAACTTGGCTGGA
Source organism: Anaerolineae bacterium (assembly GCA_041480885.1). Classification (GTDB taxonomy): domain Bacteria; phylum Chloroflexota; class Anaerolineae; order Anaerolineales; family Villigracilaceae; genus Fen-1038. Next base: position 6,777 of record JBGPAT010000110.1, on the reverse strand, counting down.
CACTTCGAGCCATTTGGCATGCTGGTTGAACATCGAATCGACGATGTGGATGAATGCTTCATAGCATGAGAAAAAGCCATGGCGGCCAGTCAGCAGGTAGCCTTCAAGCCAACCTTCGCACTGGGTCTCGCTCAACATCTCCATCACCCGGCCATCGGGGCCGACGTGATCGTCCGCGGGACTAACCTCCGCGGTCGAGCAGCGATCCGTCACCTCGAACACGGCGTTCCAACGGTTCGAGGTGGTTTCGTCCGGACTGAAGACCCGGAAGTTGCGCGCCTCAGTGTTGAGCTGAATAATGTCGCGGATAAACTGACCCTGGAGGCGTGTCGATTCGGCTTTCACGGCGCCAGGCTTTGAGACTTTCACCGCGTAGTCGCGAAAGTCCGGCATCTTCAATTCTTTTAGAAGAAGGCCGCCATTGGCATTCGGGTTCGCACTCATTCGTCGTTGGCCTTTGGGCGCGAGCTCAGCCAATTCCGGAATGAGTCTTCCATTCTTATCGAATAATTTCTCAGGCCGATAACTCTTCATCCACGCCTCAAGTATTCTCAGATTTTGAGGCTTGGTGGCGAACTCTTCCACCGGCACCTGATGTGCGCGAAATGTCCCTTCGACCGGTTTGCCGTCCACCACCTTCGGGCCAGTCCAGCCCTTCGGCGAGAGCAGGATGATCATGGGCCAGCGAGGGCGGTGGTTGAACCCCTTCGCGCGGGCGTCGTGTTGGATCCGCCGAATTTCGGTGACCACGCTGTCGAGTGTGGCGGCCATGAGCTGGTGCATCTTCTGTGGATCGTCGCCTTCAACGAAATACGGGGTGTAACCGTAGCCGCGGAAAAGCGCTTCCAGCTCATCACGGGGAATGCGGGCCAGTACAGTGGGACCTGAAATCTTGTAGCCGTTCAAGTGCAGGATGGGCAGCACAGCTCCGTCATGGACGGGATTTAGAAACTTGTTCGAGTGCCAACTGGTGGCCAATGGTCCAGTTTCCGCCTCCCCATCCCCCACGACGCAGACTACCAGCAAGTCGGGATTGTCAAACGCGGCACCGTAGGCGTGTACCAGGGAATAGCCGAGTTCGCCGCCTTCATTAATGGAACCGGGCGTCTCCGGCGCGACGTGACTGGGGATGCCGCCGGGAAAGGAGAACTGGGTGAAGAGCTTTTTCATACCCTGCTCGTCCTGGGAGACGTTCGGGTACAGCTCGCTGTAGGTGCCCTCCAGATACGTGTTGGCTACTATTCCGGGTGCGCCATGACCGGGGCCGGTGATATTGATCATGTTCAGGTCAAGGTTTTGGATAATCCGGTTGAGGTGTACATAGATGAAGTTCAAGCCAGGCGTAGTGCCCCAGTGGCCCATTAGTCGCGGCTTCACATGGTCCAGCGTCAACGGCTTTTTGAGCAGCGGATTGTCGTACAAATAGATCTGGCCCACCGACAAATAATTGGCGGCGCGCCACCAGGCATCCATCTTTGCGAGTTGCGTGGGCGATAGGGGAGTGACATCACTCATTTGAATCATTGCAATAAGCTCCTCACAGATCTAGCGATCTGCAATTCCTCGTCGGTCTTGATCACGCGCACGCTCACACGGCTTGCGTCGGTCGAAATCAGGAGGGCGTTCGCATCATTGCGCCTGGAATCCAATTCCACGCCAAGGAACTCCAAGCCGTCACCGATCCGTGCACGGATCAGCGCGGAGTTTTCTCCAATTCCGCCGGAAAACACGAGCGTATCCAATCCGCTCAGCGCGGCCGCATAAGCGCCAATGAATTTCCTGGCGGTGTAGCAAAACAGCGCAACCGCGTCTGCGGCGCGTGGATCGTCCTTTTCTTTCTTCAGCAGGTCCTGCATGTCGGAGCTCGTCTCGGAAACGCCAAGCAGGCCCGATTTGTAGTTTGCCATTTGATAAAACTGGTCAGGCGTCATATTCTCGGTGCGCGCCAAAAAAGCGGCCAGACCGGGATCTATATCGCCGGTACGGGTGCTCATCACGAGGCCGGCCGTCGGAGTAAAGGCCATCGATGTATCGATGCTCTTTCCATCGCGGACGGCTGCCATGCTGGCACCACTGCCGAGATGGGCCAGAATCACACGTCCACGGGCCGCAACTTTGCCTGCCACGCGTTCCAATTCGTCAATGAGGAATCGATATGAGATGCCGTGAAATCCGTAGCGCTGCACCCCTGCGTCAAAATAACGCCTGGGAATTGAGAGTATTCTGGCGACGCGCGGCATATCCCGGTGAAAGGCGGTGTCGAAACAGGCGACCTGCCGGAGATCAGGGTAATAGCCGCCAAGGGCGCGAATCATGGCGATTTCGGTGGGCAGGTGCTCGGGATCATACGGGCTGATTTCTTCCAGAAAGGCAATCATTTCCTGCGTGATCATCTGGGGTTCGCTGTAGCGGACGCCACCGTGGACGATCCGATGCCCCACGGCGGCGATCTGGGCAAAGTCGACTCTTTTCTCGAGGACCTGCGCGAGCGGCTGGATGACGGATGCATGGTCTGCTGCTGGGACTGCTTGACGTTCTGTCTTTCCGGCGGCGATGTCGGTGATTTCCATTTCTGTGGCGGGCAAACCGATACGGTCGACTTTTCCGGTCAGGATTCGTTTGAGTTCCACGCCGGTTTCGAACAGCGCAAACTTGATCGAGGACGAGCCGCCGTTCAATGCGAGAATGTACTGCATTCGTCCGTCCTTGTCTCCGGGAAGGTCACCCGCGCAAGACATGCCACTACCCATTGATCCAGAGGCACAGAATTGCTCTCAAAAGCAACATCCAATATCAGCTGCACTTCTGCGCCGCCAACATCTGTCAACATGGTCGCCACAATCTCCAGCGCCTCATCGCCCACCACATTCTGGATGTGGTGGCTGGAGAGCGCAAGCATGCACTGCGTGCACAAGTGCGCTTGGGACTCCTATTGAATGGGTCCATCGATGCCGGCTCCGCGGCCGCGGCCAGTAGGCAGCCCCCTCCGGGCCTCTGGGGCCACGTCCCCCACTACGCTCAATCGCGTGCTGACTGTACCCTGGCGCTGTTGGTCCCGTGAGTGCATTCATGCCGGTCTGCAGGATCTTGGATTTGGGGGAGAAAAACCGTAGTGAAGAAGGGAGGTAGTCGAGTGGAGCACCCGACCACAGTTTTTCTAAGCAGTACTTTAAGTAGAGAAGGCGTGGTAGAAGGCGCACGACGCCTCACGTGCCGTGAAATGCGGACCAGATTTCTTGTCTCAAGTCTGACTGCGTGTCAGCTCTACCCGCCGGATATCGTTCGACAAATTCGATCTCGACGTGTTCATAGCCGTTCCGCAGCAAGTATTCATACGCGAAGGTGGCATATTCCTGAACGTCCTCAGGGCCCGCATCGGGACTGTAATAGGTAGGATCGGTCGCCACCAGGAATTTGACCGTGCTCATAAGCCGACTCCTAGTTCGACCTCATTATAGAACAAATCAAGGCGCTGCTACGTTGTGGTACGTTCGGCGGGGACTGCGTGGAGCCGCGGCGGGAGAGGGGCTCTTGTTCTATGGGAAGAATGCCCATGAGGCGATACCCACAGGATACGGAACAAGGGACCTGGACGGAAGAACGCCGTCCAGGTCTATTTTTCGGTGTTACTCCCAAGCAAGAAGGGCAGCTTGCACGCCGGACGAGTGTGTTGAATCGCGGTTTTGCGGGAGGTAGCGGCTTTCCTAGACGACGACGTTAACCAGCCTCTTCTGCGCCACGATCACTTTCTTCGGCTCCTTGCCTTCAAGATACTTGCGGATGGTCTCACTCGCCAGCGCAGCGGACTTGATCTCGTCCTCGCTCGCTTCGGCTGAGACGGTTACACGGTCGCGCAGCTTGCCATTGACCTGCACCGGAATTTCGACCATGTCTTCGCGGGCAGCGGCAGCATCCAGCACGGGCCAGGATTGCTGGTGGACCGAGTACGGGCGTTTCATATGCACGGTCCAGAGCTCCTCAGCAATGTGCGGACAGACGGGGGCCAGCATCTTGAGGTAGACCTCGCAGGCCTCATGCCATTCGGCCGTGCCTAGTGCGCCGGCGTCGCGGGCCTTATACATATCGTTGAGCAACTCCATGAGGGACGAGATGATGGTGTTGAACTCGAACGCTTCGAAGTCACGGTTGATGTTTTGCAGAGTCTGGTGAACTTTGCGGCGCAGGGCTTTGAGCACAGCCGCATCAGCCGAGGAGCCGGAAGGGAGATTGCTTCGTCGCGAAGGACTCCCTCCTCGCCCTGAAGAACCCAGGATCTGCGACAATGACGCGGGATCAGTGGTGAAAAGCGCCCAGACGCGCCGGAGCCAGCGGACGACGCCCTCGATGCCGGTACTGTTCCAGGGGCCGCCCTCCTGCCAGCGGTAGGCAAACATGAGATAGGAACGCAACGCGTCGGCGCCGTAGCGGCCGACCAGTTCATCGGGCGGGACGACATTGCCGCGGCTTTTGGACATCTTCTCGCCGTCTTCGCCGAGGATGATGCCCTGGTTGCGCATCTGGAGCATGGGCTCGTTGCCTTTCACGATGCCTGCATCGCGCATGGCCTTGTGGAAGAAGCGCGTGTACAGCAGGTGCATGGTGGCATGCTCAATGCCGCCGGTGTACGTGTCCACGGGCATCCAGTAGTTGTACTCGGCAGGGTCAAAGGGACCCCTATCGTACTGCGGACTGAGGTAGCGCAGGTGATACCAGGATGAGCACATGAAGGTGTCCATAGTATCGGTCTCGCGGACGGCCGGTTCACCGCCGACGGGACAAATGGCATCCTTCCAGGTAGGGTGCAATTTCAACGGGGACTCCCCCGTGGGCTTCCAGGCCACATCCTCGGGCAACAGCACGGGCAACTGGTCGTCAGGGACCGGATTCCAGCCGTGCTTCTGACAATACACCATGGGAATGGGCGCGCCCCAGTAGCGCTGGCGTGAGATCAGCCAATCGCGATAACGATAGTTCACGGCACGCTTGCCGATGCCCCGGGATTCGAGCCATTCGGTGACGGCCTTGACGGCCGGATTCTGCATGCCCTTGTCGTCGGTTGCCGGCGTGCCGTTGAAAGGCCCACTGTTGATTATGAGCCCGGCATGCTCGTGCGCGGCCTCCAGCGTCTCGCCGTTGAGCTCGGCGCCGTCGGGTTGAATCACCGGAACGATCTTCAAACCGTATTTGCGGGCGAACGCAAAATCGCGCGCATCGTGGGCGGGCACGGCCATGATGGCGCCCGTGCCGTAAGACATCAGAACATAGTCGGCGATCCAGATCGGGATGCGCTCCTGGTTAACAGGGTTGATGGCGAAGCCGCCCGTGAAGACGCCGGTCTTTTCCTTGTCGGCTGCCTCGCGCTCAATGTCGGATTGGCGGGCAGCCTGCCGGCGATACTCATCGACCGCGAGGCGATGGTCGGAGGTCGTGACCCGATCGACCAGAGGGTGCTCGGGCGCGAATACCATGAAGGTAGCGCCCCACAACGTGTCCGGGCGGGTAGTGAAGACCTCGATATCGTCGCCGGCCTCAGTCTTGAAGATCACCGAGGCGCCTTCGCTCCTGCCGATCCAGTTCGTCTGCAGGGTCTTCACGCGCTGCGACCAATCCAGACCATCAAAGTCGAGCAATTGATCGGCGTAGTCCGTGGACTTGAAGAACCACTGCTCGAGGTCCTTCTTGATGACGGGTGTGCCACAGCGCTCGCAAACGCGGTTCTCCCCCACAACCTGTTCGCGGGCCAAGGTTGTATTGTCTCTCGGGCACCAATCCACTGCAGACATCTTGCGATAAGCCAGCCCGTGCTTGAAGAGTTGAATGAAGAACCACTGGGTCCATTTGTAGTATGCGGGATCGGCGGAAATGGCCTCGCGGTCCCAATCGAACATGGTGCCCATGCTCTTCAGCTGGCGGCGCATGTTCTCGATATTCTTGTAGGTCCATTTCTTGGGATGGATGCCGCGCTTGATGGCTGCGTTCTCAGCCGGCAGGCCGAAAGCGTCGAAGCCGATAGGGAAGAGCACGTTGTAGCCGTTCATGCGCTTGAAGCGGGCACGCGCGTCGGAGGGGCCCATGGGGTACCAGTGACCGAAGTGCAAGTCGCCGGACGTGTAGGGCAGCATAGTCAAAGCGTAGTGTTTGGGCCGGCGAGCGTCTATCACGGCGCGATACAGCTTGTCCTTGTCCCAGCGCGCCTGCCAGCGGGGCTCCAGCGCCTGCGGAACATAGGAATTGTCGGTGCGAGCCGCGACACCTGCGGGCTTGAGGCGTCGGGTGCTGAGCTCGCTGCGGTCGCTTCGAGGTAAAGACGGCGCTACCGCTTTGCGCACGACAATGCCGTTTGCGGAGGCTTTTTTCGCGGGCCGCTTGGGGACGACCTTCTTCGCGGCGGCCTTGGGCGCAGGACGCCGGGACTTTGAGGTGTTCTTCTTCTTTACGCTAGATTTCTTTTTGGTTGCAGCCATGTGGTCCTCATCTATTTTTCGGCTCATCAGGGTGGGTCTGCCTGCCCGCGTGCCAGGGCGGGCCGACACACGTGAGACCCACCCCTACAACGGTCGGCTGATCATTCCACGAGGGTTAGCCAGGCGTGACGGTCAGGAACTCGGCCCGTGAGGATGCCGAAGAATGCATCCTGCAGACTCTTCGTGATCGGCCCGCGGGCGCCATTCCCCACTTTCACTTTGTCCACCGAACGCACGGGTGTGATCTCGACCGCCGTGCCGGCGAAGAAGATCTCATCGGCAAGATAGAGCATCTCGCGCGGAAAGGTCTGTT
>JBGPAT010000109.1:0-7938 GCA_041480885.1 Anaerolineae bacterium | reverse complement strand
TGCGAAATGCGACGATTGATTATACACTACGTTGCATGGTCCACGTCGATGCGCACCGTGAGCGAACAACGTGCTGCGCTGGAATCCAAGCGTCAAATCCATTATCGACTGGATCGATCTGTCGATTGCGCTTAATCGTCAGACTGAGCCGCGCGCGTAAGGGCGTTTCGGGGCGAGGGCAGGTGCGCAGACGGTGTTGGACGGACGGGCGAAGAGACGACTTGTTGATCAACGTAAAACGAAATGGATCTCCCGCCAGGTCATTGCAGAATATGCATTTTGAAGGCGATGTCGTCCGTGAAATCCGGGAGTGTAATCGTGATATTACCGTCTGTCTGTGCAGCCGCGGTGGAGCTGACGATATGGGTACCGTTCTTGGTCTCGTAGAAGTCGACCGTCCATTTGGCCGCAGGGCCAGGGACTGTGAGAGTGACCGTCTGTTTGGAGATTACGGACCGCCGTTTCCAGTCCGGCGGCTCGCTGATCGCATCCCGGTACCAGCCGAGCGCCATCTTCTCATTGCCGATGGCCGCGCCCCAGACGCCGGAGGTGGATGTGGATGTCAGCGGCTGGAAGCCGGAGAAATCTACTCCGCTGACAAAATTCGCCGCGGGGAGTTCCTCGGTCTCATACTTCTGAACAAACGGGATGCCCAAGTCGGGAAAATAGATCCCAAAACTGTCCTCCCAATACAGCGATCGCCCGTTCATGGCGCCCGAGACGATGGCGGCCCAAATAGCATGGCGCACTCCGATTTCGGCCATGGGCGGATACTTGTCAGGGCTCTCCGCATTCAAACCGGATTCACCGATGAGAACGGGCCGGCCATACATGGAGATGTATTGGCGCACCCCGCTGATGATGTCCCGGTCCAACTGAGCCGAGGCCGGGTAGGGATGGATATTGATGAAATCAATCGAGGTCTTTCGATAGAAGTTGAGCCAATTGCCCACGTCGGCCAGCGAGGCGGTCACCGGACGATGGGCGGGATCGGCTTCCCGGATCAACGCCGCGGCTTTGTTAACAAAATCGATGCCCGACGACTGGTTGCTCCCGGAGGCGAGGTTTACTTCGGAGAAGATTTCCCACGCCAGGATATTCTTCCGCCCCTGCCAGCGTTGGACTAGGGTCTGCATCCATCGCATCCACAGGATCTGGGTGGCCGAGCCATTTTGGAACAGTTCGTCTGGTGTTCTGACGGGTCCGCCGACAGCATGATTGAGCGGATTAGATTTCCAAGTGGAGTAACCAGTCCCAGCGTTCCAGTCGAACCAGCCAGAAAACACCGGCAGGACGTAGATCCCGTCAGCTTGGGCCTTGTCGAAGATCCCGTCCCATTGGACTGCCCAATTCTCGTTCACGCCGCCCGCCTTGGTGTACCCCATTCCCAGGCTGTCGAGTTGGATGCGGGCGAATTTGCTGCCTCCCGCTTTGGTCCAATCCAGAAAGGTCTGGTACTGGGTTTGCTGATACCCCGCTACATTCCTTGAGAAGACGAAGCTAGGCTGTCCATCCACACTGAAATAGAAATCGCCCGGTCTGAAAGTGAGTGCGGGAAATGGAAACGGAGCGACAATGCTGGATTGCGTGGGGACGGGGGAAACCGTCTCCGTCGCTGAGGCGGTCACAGGCGGGACCGTTAGTGTCAGTTCCGATACCTGACGAGGCCCACAGGCACAAAGCAGCCAACTCAATGTAAGAATTGCAACATACATCCTGACATACGCACTGCTGTTTCTTGCTGGCATGCTTTGCCTCCCAAGGGGCAAACCAGAACGGTTGTTTGTCGCCCGCAGCCATCATACCATTCCAACTCTGCGCAACGATAGTCCGCCACATTGAACGCCATTTCCCTGCGGTATTGTTCTCTTGTCCCGGCGCGAAGCAAACCCAGATGTGCGCGAACGGGGTTACAAATTTCTTGGCCACGCGCTTAGAGAGATACCGGGCGGTAATTCCGAAGCTCCGTCTCTAATCGGTTCGTCGCCCGATCTGAGTTCGGCAATACCGTGTTTCAATCTGTTCTTTTCGGAAACGCCTTTCGCGGAAGGTGCCGTTCGGGCTCGGCGACTTCGACCCGCAAGCATTGCCCACTTCGCCGCCTTCACACGCGAATCGGGCTCCAATGCCGTCTTTCCGTGGCGGCGATTGTCCGACCGTCACGGACTTCCGTCTCCCTGGGGAACAGAGCCGACTATACCATTGCACACTCTTGCGGCCATCCAACTAGCGACGCGGTGTCCGACGCTACGAGGCCATCTTTTCAGCGGACTACAGAATTCCCTTGACTCTTCCGTCAAATCGCCGTAAAATGCGATTAATCGGATTAATCTTATCAAAATGCTGCGCGACAGGCTTTCCCTCGATATCTCCGAATTCCTGCGGTACCTTGCCTCCCATTCCGGAGCTGAAAGCGGGCTGCCATCGCTACCTGAACTCAGCCGTGAGCTGGGCATCAGCGTTGGTGCCCTGCGCGAGCAGTTGGAGGTCGCGCGGGCACTGGGTTTAGTGGAGGTCAAGCCGAGGACGGGCACGCGGCGCAGGCCGTTTTCCTTCACGCCGGCGGTCCGCCAAACCCTGGGCTATGCCTTGGCCTTGAACGACGGTCATTTCCAGCACTTCTCCGAACTCCGCAATCACCTCGAGGCGGGCTACTGGGACGAGGCAACCCGCAGGCTGACAACAGAAGACAAGAACGAATTACGCGCACTGATCGTGGGCGCTCACGCCAAACTGAACGGCACGCCGGTGCAAGTGCCGCATGAAGAACATCGCGCCCTGCACCTGCTGATCTATCGCCGTCTGAACAACCCGTTCGTAACCGGCTTGCTGGAGGCCTACTGGGACATGTACGAGGCAGTCGGCCTCAATCTATATGCGGGCGGGATCGAGTACCTTCATGAGGTCTGGCAATACCACGCCCGCATGGTCGACGGCATCTGCCGTGGAGACTACGACGCCGGCCTCGACGCGCTCGTCAAACACGTGGACCTGCTGACGCAACGTCCCACCTAGCACCAAGGAGAATCATGGTTGACAAGGTTGTAAACGACTTCTCGATCACGGTGGCGACCGTCAACGGCTCCGGGAGCCAGACGGCCAACATCACCATCCTGCGCGCCCTGTTCAAGATGGGCATCCCGATATCGGGCAAGAACCTGTTCCCTTCCAACATTCAGGGACAGCCCACCTGGTACACGATTCGCGTGAGCCGGGACGGCTTCCTGGCACGGCGCGAGGAGCAGGAGATCGTGGTGGCCATGAATCCGGCCTCCTTCGCACGGGATCTGGCCAGCGTACTGCCCGGCGGTGCCTTCTTCTATGCCGATGACATCAAGCAGCCTGTCACGCGCACGGACATCTCCGTGTACCCGATGCCGGTCCAGCAAATCGTGCGTGCGGACGCGTCCATCCCCTCGGACTTCCGCGACCTCGTCGGCAACATGGTCTATGTCGGCGTGCTGGCTCAGAACCTGGGTATCAATCTCGACAAGATCAAGGCTGCGCTGGATTTCCACTTCAAGGGCAAGCAAAAGCCGATCGACATGAACTTCAACATGGTCAAGGCCGCGGCTGATTGGACCAAGGCGAACCTCCCGAAGAAGGACGCCTTCCACGTGGAGCCGATGACCAAGACGGACGGCTTGATCATGGCGGACGGCAACACTGCGGCGGCCATCGGCGCGATATTCGGCGGCGTGCAGTTTGAGGCCTGGTACCCGATCACGCCAGCCTCCTCTCTGGCGGAGGCGATCAACGACTACCTGCCGCAGCTGCGCGGCCGCGAGGACGGCAAGCACACCTACGCGGTCGTGCAGGCTGAAGACGAATTGGCCGCCATCGGTATGGCGATTGGCGCCGGATGGAGTGGTCTGCGCGCGATGACGTCCACTTCGGGTCCTGGGCTCAGTCTCATGACCGAGTTCGCCGGACTGGCGTACTACGTAGATATTCCGATCGTGGTCTGGGATGTGCAGCGCATTGGCCCATCAACCGGTCTGCCCACGCGCACCTCCCAGGGCGATCTGACCTTCGTCAACTTCATGGGACACGGCGACACCCAGCAAGTGATCCTGCTGCCCGGCGGCGTCAATGAATGCTTTGAGTTTGGGTGGCGGGCTTTTGACATCGCCGAGCAACTGCAGACGCCGGTCTTCGTCCTGAGTGACCTGGATATAGGGATGAACCAATGGATGAGCAAGCCCTTTGAGTATCCTGACCGGCCTATGCAGCGCGGCAAGGTATTGTGGGAGAAGGACCTAGAGGCCCTCAAAGGCGACTGGGCCCGCTATCTGGACAAGGACGAGGATGGAGTCACGTACCGGACACTGCCCGGAAACAAGCATCCCGCCAGTGCCTACTTCACGAGAGGCAGCGGCCACGATGAGCACGCGGTCTATACGGAGGACGCCGCAACCTGGAGGCGCATGATGGACCGGTTGAAGAGAAAGTACCAAACAGCCAGGAAATACGTCCCCGCGCCTGTGATGTACCGGTTCAGCGGCGCCAACGTGGGCATCATCGCCTTCGGATCGACCGAGGCCGCGGTGATGGAGGCGCAACACCAGTTGGCAGCCCAGCATGGCATTCGGTCGGATTTCATGCGCGTGCGTGCGCTGCCATTCACGGAAGGCGTCGGAGCATTCGTGAAAAGATACGAGCAGATCTTCGTCGTGGAGATGAACCGCGACGGCCAGCTCGCGCAGTTGTTGAAGATCGAATATCCCGAGCAGGCGATGAAATTCAAATCAGTGGCGTTCGGCGATGGTCTGCCGGCAGCGGCGCGCTGGGTGCGTGAAGGCATACGGGCTGCGTATGGAAAGGGCACTTCCATGCAGGCGGCCGCTGTCGCGCCAGGCGGCGCGAAGAGACCCGCATCAACCAAGGCTGGCGGCAGAATGCCGGCCAAAACGAGCCCCTCACGCTCGAAGCGGCTCACCTCGCCGGCAAGGGGCAAGTCCACGGCGGCCTCGAAGGCCAGAGCCAAACGCAAGAAATAGCAGACTGGGAACGTTGAGATTTGCGACCGGTGTTGCTGTGACATTGATCAGCGATGGTTCAGCGATCATAAGGAGCGAAACAAATGGTTGAGACACTTCCAATGGCTGGCGCCGCACCCGCACAGGTGAACCTCGCCGGTCTCACCAAGAACGAATATCGCGGCAACCCCACCACACTGTGCCAGGGTTGTGGCCACAACTCGATCTCCAATCAGATCGTCAGCGCGTTGTACGAGATGAATATTGTGCCTGAGGGCGTCGTCAAGTTCAGCGGCATCGGCTGCTCCAGCAAATCGCCCACCTATTTCCTGAATCGGTCCTTTGGCTTCAACGGTTTGCATGGACGCATGCCGCCGGTGGCCACCGGAGCCCTGTTTGGAGATTACCGCCTGAAAGGGATTGGCATCTCAGGCGACGGCGACACGGCAAGCATCGGCATGGGCCAATTCAAGCACGTAATGCGGCGCAACGTCAACATGCTGTACATTGTCGAGAACAACGGCGTCTACGGCCTTACGAAGGGCCAGTTCTCTGCAACGGCTGAGGTAGGTTTGAATTTGAAGCATCAGGGGACCAATCCTTACATGCCGGTCGACATCTGTATGGAAGCTCTGGCCTCCAATGCCACCTTCATCGCGCGTTCATTCGCGGGCGATCCCAAACAGGTCAAGGAACTGTTGAAGGCCGGCATCTCACATAATGGAATCGCCGTGCTGGATATCATAAGCCCCTGCGTGACTTTCAATAACCAGAGCAATGCGTTCTACTCTTATACGTGGGGCAAGGATCACGAAGAGCCTCTGCACGACATTACATACATCGCGCCGAGAAGCGAGATCATCCTCGAACGTGAAATGGCGGAAGGCGAGGTTCGGGAGGTTGAGTTGCACGACGGGTCGGTGGTCATCCTCAAGAAGGTAGAAAAGGACTACGACCCGACCAGCCGATTTCACGCGTTGCGCGTCCTCGAAGAAGCGCAGCGCAACAACTGGATGGTAACAGGCCTGCTGTACGTGGATCCTAATCGACCGACGCTAACCGAGCAGTACAACCTGGTGGAAACACCTCTAAACCGTCTGGATGAATCCGCACTGCGCCCCCCTCCGGATGACATCAAGAAGATCAACGATCTAATGTTCTAGCTGCGGCCGCCCCGAGGAAAAGTCGTCCAGCCCCTCGAGATCTTCAGTCCATGCAAGGTAAAGCACTTCTGAAGTGACTGAGACGGGGACCACAGTTCCATTGCATTGTGGCTATGCGCAACCATGCTCGGATCATTGAACGCTGTCTGCGCGAAGTCACGTTCGATTTCGTCCGCGCCTCAGGTCCGGGGGGTCAGAACGTCAACAAAGTAGCTACTGCGGCCCAGCTTCGATTCGATCTCAGCGGCTCACCCTCTCTAAGCCAGGGTGCCAAGCTGCGATTGGCACAGCTGGCGCGAAAACGCGTTTCGCGCCATGGGCTGCTGATCATCGAGGCGCGACGATACCGCACCCAGGAGCAGAACCGGCAAGATGCGCTGATCCGCCTTGCTTCCCTGCTCGAAAGGGCATTGACAGCGCCCAAGCCGCGCGTCGACACCAAACCCAGCAGATCGTCAAGAGAACGGCGATTGGAGTCAAAGAAGAAGAGAGGGGAAATCAAGCAGGGGCGGCGCACCCGGAGCTTCGACGACTAGGAAACTCGCGGCAGGTGCACGAACGCCTCACTCATTTCCAGACGAAGACTAACATCTCCCCTTGCTTCTGCGGCAGCGAAACGTTGGCGCTGTTCGGATCCGGGCTTCCGCAAACGCCCTTCGTGCAATTGCACTTGGGGTCCATGGTATTGCTGGTGCACGCCACGGCGGTGTAGCCCACCAACCACTCGCCCTTGGAATCTGTCGGCATGAATGCGTAAAAAGTGCCTGTGCCATCCGTCATGGCATCATTGCGCGGAGCGGTGCTGCCCGCACCCTGGGTGAGAGAAAACTGGATGCCGCTGATGGGCTGGCCCCGTTCATTTTTCACTGTGCCGGTGACTTGCTGGACCGCTGATGGCATTATGAAGGGCACCTGCGCGGGATCGTTGCCCTGGTAGTCAATGAGCTGCGCGAACACCCAGCCCGCGTGATTATCCGCGGTCTTTACGAGCAGCCATTCACCGCCGGGCGATCGCCCAAGCACAAGCAGCGATGCCCCTTTTCCCAGATTGGCAATTTTGGAGAAGAGGTAGCCGGGATTGCTGCGCAGCAACACATTGTCAGCCCACGGAACCACTGCAAATGGAACAAACATCGCCGCGACGGGCGTGGATGTCGAGGCCACCAGCGTTGGCTCCATGCTTGGCAGCGCCGTGGGAGTTGGAATCGGGACAAATACTGATGGAGCGAGGGCGATTCCGGTGGAAGGGGCCGAACTGTGGCCACCGACGGAACAGCCGGCGGCCACAGCAACGATCAGCATGGCGGCGGAAAGAGTTTTCATGATGTAGGAGTTGGAACCGGAGTTTCACTTGGCCCCGGTCTCGGGGGCGGATTGTAGCTCTTCAGATGGGACACATCGTACCCCGGGGCGATTGTCAGATACTTGGACTCGATCCAACAGGGGTCATGGTAGATGGGATTGCGGAGTATATACGAGCCCGCGATGCTCCGTATGCCGATCAGCTCCACCGGTGTGCCAGCCTTCACCGAACTCACGACTTGAAAGGCTTTGCCCGGACCCGTCCAACACAAGGCCACCTGCCGTACCAGCGGATTCTCGGGCGTCGCTGAGGGTTCAGGCGGAGGTGTCGCCCTGTGAGTCGAACTCGCCTCCAGTCCCTGAGATGGCGGGGGGCCCTCAGTATCGGTGGGGGAGAGGCTGGGCGACACGGGTGCAATAGGTGCAGAGGCTGCAGGCAGATGACAGGCTAACGCAGCCAGCACAAGCATCGATGCGCCCAAAACAAGATCCCT
>JBGPAT010000108.1:0-7971 GCA_041480885.1 Anaerolineae bacterium | reverse complement strand
CCAAGTTGAGGTTCACGGTCGAACCTGCGTCCTTGACCGTGAGCCTCGTCACGTTTGCGTTGGAAGAAGCGCATGCAGCCAAAGCAGCACACGCCCAGAAACCACCGAATCGCTGCAATGCGCGGATTGACATGGCAGGTCGCTTCCTCCAAGGCATGGCCGATAGAATGGCCGGGTTCCCTGCTGATCAGTCTTCAACCGCGAACGTAATCTTCAATTGCACGCGGTATTCCTTGATTTGTCCCTGCTCGTCAACTTTGACCTGCTGACTCTGGATCCAGGCGGATTTGAGATTCCGGACGGTCTTGTGAGCGCGCGCGACGCCCAGCTTTATCGCATCGTCAAAACTCTTCGGGGAAGACGCCAAGATTTCAGTCACTTTTGCAACTGACATGGAACCCCTCCTTTTCGATTGTGGGCGACGAAACTCCGGCTGTCCTACGACCTGAGCAACAAGTACGTCCCAGCCGCAGCGAACGGCAGGAGCAGCATAAATAACTTCGGGAAGCACCCGCCCTTTTTGCTGCCTTCCGTCAACTTCGTCTCCTGCACTTTTTGGCGGTAGTCGCTTCGCTCCCCAGACCCCGCTTCCCGATTTGCTCTTCGAGCGCCACCCTGTCTTGAAGACGATGACTTCCGTGCCTTGCGACCCTCTGATTTTCTTGCCATTGTGTCTCCTTTTCCTTGGTCTTTCTAAGCATGCAGACGCTGCGCTCAAACAAACGGCCCGAATTCTCGCGGCAAGTTCGGCGTATTAGATCGCTTGCCCACTTACACTATACAACTTTCCACTTGGCCCTTCAAGTGGTGCTGACGCAAAAGCCGGGTCAAAATCAGGAAGCGCCGGCAGTGTCTGTTCGGCGCCTTGTCACAGGAACTTGAACCCTCCCGGGGAGCCGTGCCAGCACATGTGAGCCCATTGACCATGAACCCGCGCCCAGATCATCCGTCGTGAAGAGGGATGCCTGGATCCTCGCCGTGGAGGCCATTAGCTCGCCACGGAGGTCTCTACCCTTTTGCCGGGGTTTTCGCCGTGTTGTTCGCAGACTTCTTTGCGCGGGTCTTCTTGGAGCTCGTTGTTTGGATGCCCGGCTTCTTCACCACCGATTTCTTGAGTGCGTGCTTCTTGCCCACATGTCTAGTCGTCTTTGCAGTCGACCTCGCGACCTTTGTCGCAGTTTTTTTCGCAGGAGGTTTGCGAGCAGCAGTCTTCTTGGCGGGGGCTTTCTTCGTCGCGTTTGTGCCTCCCTTCCTGCGCCTCGGCTCCCTTACAGCCGCGGCCGGCATCACGCCCAATTCCTCCGCCCGGAACATCTCAGCCCATCGGCCCTGCACAGACTCATCGCCTGCCCCGTTGAGCCGCTCGCATACCGCCGCCCACTCAGGACCCCGCACGAACCGCCAGTCCATGAAGACTTGGTGTTGGTACGCACCCAATTCGGCGTGGAAACCCTGCTCCCACAACTCGCTGCATGAGCGGATGTATTCCAGGTGCGTCACATAATCTCTGAAGATTCCAAAACCCTCGCGTGGCAATCCCAGCGCTTCGCCAAGAGACCTCCGGACCAGGCGGCTTGAATCTTTGTCCAGCGCGGCGGCCGAGATCTTGATCCAGCCCCGCGCCTCCGCATAGCTATTGTGATAGATCACCAGGGCGCGGTCTTCGCCCTGTCGATTCGAGTAAGCCAGCACATTCTCGTTCACCTTTCCCCCGGCCTCATAGAAATCGAACAAGAAGAAGTGCTCCACATCTGCGAATAGACTGCGACGGTGCAGCAGCGGAAAGATGTTCCATTCGTGACCGTGGACGAGCGCCTCGTCCGGAGTCTCATCCCATTTCGGCTTGTGGTACTCCATGCCGTACTTCTCGCGAAAACCTTCGATCTGTCCGTGCCCGAACATTGGCAGCCCGGGCAGCGTTGCCAGCAGCGTGCACACGCCGAAGTACTTGTCGCTGGTGCCAAACTGTTCGATGGCGGTCTTCTCATCGGGGTTGTTCATGAAGTTGACGTAGCGCCTGAGGATCTGCGGATCGAACTCCAGCGTGTTCTTGATCAACTGGCGGTACTTGGCATTGTCCTCATCACGCAGCATGTGCATGAAAGCCGAGTTGTAGACGCGGTGCATGCCGAGCGTGCGCACAAAATAGCCCTCCAGCAGCCAGAAAGCCTCTGCCAAAAGCAGCGTCTCGGGAGCTTCGGCAGCCACGCGGTCCACGACCTCGCGCCAGAATTCGTTGGGCATGGCCGCATCAAACTCCGCCCGGGTAATGCCATGCTCGGCCCGAGATGGGATCGCGCCCCCCGCCCCAGGTTCGGGGAACCACAGCCGCTGGATGTGCTTCTTGGCGAGCGTCATGGCCGCGTCGAAGCGGATGATCGGGAAATTGCGCGCTACGTGCAGGATGGTCTGGATGACCGCCTCGCGCACCTGCGCCTTGGAATAGTCCAGCTGCGCGGTGTCGTTCCATGGGAAGGACGTGCCATCATTCCCATGATAGATGTAACTTGCATCCCCCGTGTAGTGATCGCGCCGCTGGAAGACCACGGCCGCATCGGAATGATCGTAGTAATGGTCTTCCAGGTAGATCCCGACGCGCGCATCGTCGGACAGATTCTCCGAGTTGAACGAATATGAGGGATAGGGCGGGCGATCCAGCGACAGGAACCAATCGGGATGCTCCATGACCCAGCGCGAGTCGATGCCCATGTGGTTCGGGACCATGTCGGCAGAAAGGCGCAGCCCGCGCTGCGCCGAGCGCGCGCGCAGGTTCTGGAGCGCCTCCCAGCCGCCGAGTTCGGCCGCAATATCATAGGAGTAAAGCGAATAGGCCGAGGCAACCGCATCGTGCTGCCCCAGGCGCTGCTTGATGCGCTGCGAGGCCGCGCTGCGCTCCCACAGGCCGATGAGCCACAACCCGGTGAAACCGCGCTGCGTCAGCAGGTCCAGCTCCGCGTCCGGGATCTCATCCAAGGTGCGGATCCAGCGCTGGTGCTTGCGCGAAAGCTGCTCCAGCCAGACATACGCGTTCTTGGCGATGAGCACGAGCCGCGGCATCCACTCCGTGTCAGTGCTGTACCGTTCGTATTCGGGCTCACCGCGAAAGTCTGGGAGGGGCTGGGAACCGAGGAATCCGCCGGCACCGGTATGGCGGATGACCTCCTCGCGCACGAAGTCCATCGCGCGCAGGATCATTTGCTTCAGCTCAGGCCCGAGGATCGCGCCCCATTTGTCCAACAGGAACTGCAGTTGCCCCTCCAGCGAATATGGCGCGGCCCGCGCCGGCGACGACAGCATCTCGATCAGCGTCTCCCCCCCGGCCGCACCTGGGGCTTGGAGCGGCGGCTGATGGGCAAAGAAATCCGTAAGCAGCCGGATCGACTCGGGATAGGCTGTGTTTTGCAGGACCGAATCGTCGAAGAATTCCTTGTAGGCTTCGAGGGCAGGATTGCGATTGGCAATATTGACCAGCAGCATCTCCTCAATCGCCACCTGGCTATGCGCAACGCCGTTCGTCGAACCCCCGAGATATTCCCCGACCGTCTGCTGCCCGCGGTAGACGAGCTGCGGCGGGAACTCATCTGTGAATTTGATCAGCGTCTCATCCAGCTTCGAGCCCAGGCTCGTGTGCAGCGCCAACAGGGCGCCTCGCATCACGCCCGGATTCCGATTCTCATAGTGGCGGATGAGGATATGCAGGATCTCTTCGATGAGCGCCGCGGCATAGATATCCGACGCAGCCACCAGCTTCCCGCTGACCGCGTAGACGCGTTCCGCGAATCGCCGGGCGGCGGCAAATCCCGCACCCGGGGATGTGCTAGTTGCGACGCGTTTGCCGTCGGTGGACAGGAGCGTCTCATCGAATTGGTAGCGGTCACGTGATCGCCGGGAGACATGAAATTCGTATGTGATGGGCATAGGGCAATCATATCCACATGTGGGAGTTAATACAACCATTTTCGTCACGCAATGCCCCCACGCGGGATGCATCGAACTCTTGCCGGGTGCAGAATCGGTGCATTGGCAGACTAGCGAGACCGGAGCCGGAGAGGCCCTCGAGGCGCGTGCCGGGTCGAGCAGCGAGTCATCCTGCCTGGCTGGCGGCACCGCTGTCGGGCAGAGCCCAGGCACGGCGGCCTGTCAGCAGACAGTTCGTAACGTGCCACAGTCCGCGCCCGCCAATACATGCGGCCTCAAGGTCCTCGCACCAGATTTGAGGGGCCTTTCGGGACCCCCGGCGCCAGCTCCGCCCGTACGCCGGCGCCCGTTTGTGCAGATAAGAACAGCATTAATTTCCTTGACGATTTGCGAATTTGCCTGTATTATGGCTTGCGCAAGATGCCAGTACGCTATCGTGGGAACATGGACAGGATGACCCGAGGGCGCGTCGGCGGGTCATTTCGTTTTGCCCCTTCGATTGACGTGCGACATCATGACGATTTTTTTCTTATTTGCCAGAAGGAGGCAAAGCAATGTCCGAACGTATCGTCGGAACCGTAAAGTGGTTCAATGCGGAGAAGGGCTATGGTTTCATCTCGCGAGACGGCGGCCCTGACGTATTTGTCCACTATTCGGCGATCCAGAGCGACGGTTTCCGCAAGCTCGTGGAAGGCCAGAAGGTGGAATTTACCGTCGAGCAGGGTCCCAAAGGGCCGCAGGCTGCAAACGTGATGCCTCTCTAAACAACTCCTCGCACAGACCAACGAAATCCCCGTCCAACCGGACGGGGATTTTTTTGTTTACGAGGAGTGCCGATTGCAGGGAGCTTAGATCGCCTTGCGGTAGACGCGATGATTCTTGTATTCCACACCGTTCAGGTTCTTGAGGTCGGCGCGCATTTGATGAGTGGTCTCAGCCACCTGCGTCATCTCGACGTGCTCGAATTGGTGAAAGCCAAAGAAGGTCTTACCCATTTCGTTGTAGAGCAGGGCATTGCCGCCGGTTCCCTGAAACTCAGGCAGGATACCCATGCCATTGCCTGAAATCGTTTTTGTCCGCTTCATCTCAATCAGCATGTCGGGGATGGCAAATGGGAACAAATGACCTTTGGCGCGTTGAAACGCCGCGGACACATCTGGGAAGAGGAATAGGAAGCCCACAACGTCCTCGCCATGGAGGACGATCTTGATCAGGCGAGGATCCGCGAAGTTGATGACATTATCAACGGCGTACTGGATATCACCTCGGGTGAAGGGATAGTACTCCCAGTTGTTGATGAAGGTCTTGTTGTAGGCCTCGCCGATGCGCCATGCCCACTGCATCAGCTCTTTCTTGGTCTTGAAATTCTTGACTTTCAGGTTGCCGCGCTGCATGGCGCGCTGGGCAATACGTTCGACACGCTCCGGCACCTTGAAAGAATTGCTGGGCAAATAGCACGAGACGAAATCGACCTCTTTTTCGAAGCCCAGCGCCTCCACGAGTTTGGGATAGTACTCGTAGTTGTAATTCATCATGGTCATCATCTGACGGTGCTGGAATCCTTCGATCTGAATGCCGTAACCGTCAAAGGGTGAGAGGCCCTTGGGACCGACCATGGTATCGAGACCGCGAGCCTTCGACCAGTCAAAGGCAGCCTGGAACAGGGCGCGGGCGACCTCCAGGTCATTGACGGCGTCAAAAGCGAAGAAGTGCGCCTTCCTGGTCTTGTGGTACTCGTTGAAGGGCCGGTTGTCGGCGGCGCAGATCCTGCCAACCACCTTGCCATCACGTACTGCAAGAAAGAAGTCGGCCGCGGAGTGCTGAAAGAACGGATGCTTCTTGCGATTGAGAGGCAAGTAGGCATCGATGAACAGAGGCGGAACAAATTGCGGACAGTCCTTATACAGGTCGTAGTAGAACTGGACGAATCGCTTGACTTGAGCCTTGTTCTCCGTATCCACCTTCTCGATGGTAACCATGAGACTCCTCCTTGGACAGGATAATCACCAAAGCCAATGTATAACACAGTTGTCACGGAATTGCTGAGGACCGAACGGCAGCCGTGGTGGCAAGCCTCAGGACGGATAGCCCGCGACTTCGCCAATGCATCGTTGTCGGGCTGAATAGGAGAAGGCGCAGACACAAATCGCTACTGCGGGCCCACTGGGCTGCACGCGAGAGAAGCAGAGCGTGCGTGCCGCTCCTTGCGCAAGGGCATCCTTTTTGGAGTATCCTTCACACAATGCACCGAAGTCGATCGGGCCTGCAGGCGTTGGCGGCCAAGCTTCCGTGCATTTACTGGCACTTTTGGCTCGGGACAGTCGCGAATCACCCAAGAGCGAACCGTTCCATGCTCTTCTGGGAACAGGGGATCGGGAGCGTCGCAGCGACTTACGATAAGGGGTTTGTGGGCGATATGGCGGCACCTGTGCGACAATCGCTGATGGTTGCGAAATAACACAAACGTAGGTACATGAAATGACTCGAGAGTACAGCCTGGACAAATCTGCTCCGGCGGCGAACCAGCGTCGACCTGAATATATTCGAGAAGATGACTGGATCCGCGATTTCCTGCGAGACGGCCAGGTTACGCACATCGCCACCGCGTGGGATGATCAGCCTTTCGTGATCGCATCGACTTACTTTTTCGATGAGGCGGGACACCGTCTGATCTTCCACTCCAACATTGCCGGCCGACTGCGCGCCAACATCGAGCATAATCCGCGCGTATGTGTGGAAGTCTCCGAGATGGGCAAGCCACTGCCGTCAAACGTGGCGCTGGAGTTTTCCCTTCAATACCGCAGTGTGATGGTCTTCGGAAGCGTCCGCATTATCGAGGATCTGATCGAAAAGCGGAGGCTCCTGCATCAGCTGATTTCCAAATACTTTGATCGCCTCAGACCTGGCGCGGATTACCGCGCCGCCACTGACAGCGAGTTGAAGCGCACAACGGTGTATGCGATGACGATCGAATCCTGGAGTGGCAAGGAGAACTGGAAGGAGCGCGCGGATCAGTCAGATGAGTGGCCGGCGCTGGATGAGAGGTTGCTGGCCTAGCGTGCCAGGACTGCCAGGGCTCGGCCTGCCCGTGGGGCAAGAAAAAGGAGAACAGCATGTCCGCAGACAAATACCGCACAGAAGAATTCCGCGTGAACGGCGAAGAGCTCATCGCAAAGGTCAAGCAGCTTGTGCATGAGGGCAACATCCGCCGCATCGTCATTAAGAACAAGGACGGCCGGACGATCATGGAAATACCGCTGACCTTCGGCGTGGTCGGTGCGCTACTCGCGCCAACCCTGGCAGCCATTGGTGCGATCGCAGCCCTGGTCAGCGAGGCGACCCTGGTGGTTGAGAAGTCTGATTCACAGGATCAGGGGCGTGGAACCACGTGACGCTTGAGGCGTCTCACCGGCGTTTCAATCCGTTGACCCGCGATTGGGTGCTGGTTTCGCCGCAGCGCGCGGAACGGCCGTGGCTGGGTCAGACGGAAAGGATGTCGTCTGAGGCGCTGCCAGCCTATGATCCCACCTGTTATCTATGCCCCCGGAATGAGCGCGCGGGCGGTGTCAGGAACGCAGACTACAAGGGGACGTTCGTTTTTGACAACGACTTCCCACCGCTCCTGCCTGAGGTTGCCCAGGAGGGGCAGATCTCCGACCACCCGCTGCTGGAGGCCGTGGAGGAGCGCGGCCTGTGTCGGGTGGTATGTTTCTCACCCCGGCACGACTTGACCCTGCCCGAGCTTGAGCTGCCAGCGATCCAGAACGT
The DNA here is from genome assembly GCA_041480885.1 of Anaerolineae bacterium. Classification (GTDB taxonomy): domain Bacteria; phylum Chloroflexota; class Anaerolineae; order Anaerolineales; family Villigracilaceae; genus Fen-1038. The sequence goes on along the minus strand of JBGPAT010000108.1, from coordinate 285 downwards.
GATCGCCACGTGGGCGCAGCAAATCGCCGAGCTGAAAGCAAGAGACTTTGTGCATAATGTGCAGGTCTTCGAAAACAAGGGCGAGATGATGGGATGCTCCAATCCGCATCCCCACAGCCAAATCTGGGCGCAGGCACACACGCCGAATGAAATCGACAAGGAGGTGGCGACGCAGTCATCGTATTGGGAGACGCGCCATCGCTGGCTTCTGCTTGACTATGCTGCCCAGGAACATCGCCGGGGGGTAAGGGTGGTCGCCGAGAACGACCGCTTTGTTGCGGTCGT
>JBGPAT010000107.1:0-7979 GCA_041480885.1 Anaerolineae bacterium | reverse complement strand
GGGGAACCACGAGTTTAACTTCGGGCTGAGAAACCTCGAGAAGGCCCGCTCCGACGCTGGTTTCCCCTGGCTCTCTGCGAACACCGTGGTCGAACCCGGCTCGCGCTTCAAGCCGTTCGGATCAATGCCCCATTTCATTTCTGTCTGACCCCAGCCCGCGGCGCTGAATGGTGTGAGGCGCGCTTTGTTCAGGCCGCCGAAGACATCGAACGAGACATTGTCGGTGTTGTAGTAATTCAATCCCAGGAAATCCATGTGCTGCTGGATCAGTTCAAGATCTCCGGCGCGGACGTTAGGTTGGTGAGGTCCAATGAAGTCAAGCAGACACTGCGGGTATGACCCCTTGAAGATCGGATCGAGGAACAAGGCGTGCGTTTCGTCATGAACCCGTTGCGTAGCTGCAACGTCGGCTTCGCAGTCTGTCATGGGGAGCAGGCCGTTGAGATTCAGGATGAGTCCGATCTCGCCCCGGTATCCTCCCTGGCGGTAAATCTGCACGGCCTTGCCGTGAGCCAGCAGCAAATGATGCGCGGCCTGATACGCCTGCGAGTAGTCGCAGAGTCCGGGAGCATGCACACCGGTGGCATAACCCATGAATGCCGCGACCCAGGGCTCATTGTGTGTAGACCATAACCGAACGCGATCAGCCAATCGGTCAAAAACGATGCGCGCATAATCCGCGAAGCGATCCACGGTTTCACGGTTTGGCCAGCCACCCTTGTCCTGGAGATTCTGGGGCAGATCCCAATGATAGAGAATCACGTGGGGCTGAATGCCGGCCGTGAGTAGTTCGTTGACGAGGCGATCGTAGAAATCGAGCCCCTTGGGATTTGGCTTGCTCTCGCCGCCAGGAACAATGCGCGACCATGAAATTGAGAAACGATAATACGGGAAGCCGAGCCGCTTCATCAAGGCGACATCCTGCGGCATGCGATGATAGTGATCCAGGGCCTTGTCGGCGTTCGCGCCGGTCATAATGCGATGGGGCAGGTGTGCATACCGATCCCAAATGCTCTCACCTCGACCATCTTCATTGCACGCACCTTCAATCTGATAGGCCGAGGCGGCCACGCCCCATACGAAATCCTTGGGGAAGTCCAGTGTTGTCATAAATGGAGGTGGACTGGGCGACCAGTCCGCCGGTCTCCTTTATCCTTTGACTGAGCCTGCCAGCAGACCGCGCACGAAGTAACGCTGAAGGGCGAAGAAGACAATCAAGGGGATGATCATGCTCATGAAGGCACCCGAGGTAAGCAGGTGCCAATCTTGTCCGCGGTCTCCCACGATCGCAGCCAATTTCATAGTTACCACGCGGGTGTTCGGGTCTGGGCCAAGGATGATCAACGCCACCAGGTAGTCATTCCAAACCCACAGGAATTGGAAAATCGCAAAGGAGGCGAGCGCCGGGATGGACAGGGGCAGGACCAACTTCTGGAATATTGTGAAATGCGACGCACCATCAATGAAGGCCGATTCCAGGATGTCGCGCGGCAGACTACGTATGTAATTGAACAATAGATAGGTAGCCAGGGGCAGACCAAAACCGGTATGTGCGAGCCAGATCCCCAGAAAAGTTCCATTGAGATGCAGGCCGGCGAAATCCCGCAATACAGGGACGAGGGCAATTTGCAGAGGCACGACCAAGAGCGCCACGACCATTGTGAACCAGAACCGCTTGCCAGGAAATCTCATCCAGGCAAAGCCATAGGCCGCGAAGGCAGCGATCAGGATCGGAATCACCGTGGATGGAATCGCAACGATCAGGCTGTTCAACAGGGCGCTTGAAAAATCGTCGCCGCGGACCGTCTCACGGGTGCCATCGGCGTGCTTGATCTCCACGGGTTGAGAGTCCAGAACCTGACGGTAATTCTCCAGGTTTAGATTGGCCGTGGTGGTCCACTGTTTTTGCTGCACCTGAATTGTGCCAATACGCCGGTTGCCGATCCAGATCAGACGTTCGTCCCCCTGCTGGACTCCGATGCGCAATTGCTCAAATGTTGCGGTGATCCCTTCTACGGTCATGGGGCCATTCGCATCCAGGCCGGCCGCGACAGGGTCAATGGTTTTTGTCGGGACCCAGTCACGATGAGGGAATACATACCACCAAGGAGTGGTCTGAATGTCAAATCTCTCACGAAACGAGGAAACCCAGATTCCGATGACGGGGATCAACCAGAGGATGACAATCAGAGCCAGGATGCCATTGACCAGGAAAGCTCTTGTGAGTCTTTGAGATCGGGCGCTTTTCATCGGAATGTCTCCTGCTCCCTGAGCTGGCGCAGGTTGTAGACCATTACCGGAATCACCGCGATCAGCAGGACGATGGCGATCGCTGAGCCATAGCCTGCATTGCGATTGATGAAAGACTGCCGGTAGAACTGGGTTGCGATGACATCCGTGCCATACTGTCCTCCGGTCATCACCCACACGACGTCAAAGATCTTGAGCGTGAAGATGATGATCGTGGTTGTTACTGTGATGATCGTGCCGAGGATGTAGGGGATAATAATGCGGAAGAAGGTCTGGATCTCGCTAGCACCGTCCACGCGGGCGGCCTCCAGCAGCTCTTCGGGAATGCCTTTGATCGCGGCTGAGAAAAGCACCATGGCGTAGCCCGTCTGCAGCCAGAGGACAATGATCACCAGGAACAGGTTGTTCCAGGGGGCAATCGCCGTGTATTCCACCCAACCGTGCGGCTGGCCACCAAAAGCCACGATGATCGCATTCAGCAATCCGATCTGCGGTGTACCAGGCGGATTGACCTGGTAGATGAAGTTCCAAACCACGCTGGCACCGACCAGAGAAATGGCCATGGGCATGAAGATCAGGGATTTGGCGAGGCGCTCGAACTTACTCCGATCAGCGAGGATTGCGATCAACAAACCTGCGACGACCGTGAGAGGCGTGGCGATCCCGATCCAAAAAAGGATATTGTTGCGGAATGCGCCGAGCATCAGGCGGTCGGTGAACACGGCGACGTAGTTGTCCAGGCCAGTGAATTGCGAAGACAGGGCTGCCCAGTACTCTCCGGGAGACGTGAAGAGCAGCATGAGTGCCAGCGAAGGGGGCCCGTTGCGGCCGAAAAAACTGATGTAGAGCGTCCGCACGGCAGGCAGGGCCAGGAACCAGAGCAACATGGCGAGTGCCGGTCCCACAAAGACAAAAGGTTGGAGCCGTGCGGTCCAGCGTAGGGAGAGCCTCTCCACGAGCCAGTTGAAGAAATAGTACAAGAAGGCGACGCCCCCCACACCCCACACGATCGCCACCACGGCCATGATCCATTTTGGGGCATTCCCATCGCGCAGGAAGAAGAACCCTTCATACAGGAGGGAGAACGCGGCCAGCGCGATCAGCAGGGATGCCCCGATCCGCAGGGTTCCGCTCATCGCGCTACCGAGCGTTCTCTTCCCGCTTTTTGGAGCTTGCGCAGGAATCGCCACGGCGGCCTCCTTTATGGTGCCAAGACAATGCAGGCGTGAGTCCGAGATACGTCGAAAATCAAAGGGATAAGGCAGGCTGCCAGCCCTTTTGGGCTGGCAGCTTGCCTTGGTTGGTGCCTAAGTTTACTTCTTGGGCCAGGAGGCGTCTATCTCTTTCAGAACGGTATCCAGGGTTGCGGAGCCGGAGGCCCAGTCGGTCATACCTTTCCAGAACGAACCGGCGCCGACTTCGCCCGGCATCAGATCCGATCCGTCAAAGCGGAAGCTGGTTGCGGTCGAGAGCAGTTTGGCAATATTCGCCTCCAGCGGGATCTTGTACATGTCTGGCGTGGCACTCAGCTGAACCGCGAAAGCCCCGCCCTTGGTCAGGAAACCCGAGACCGACATCGGAAGGGTGAAGTACTCCATCAGAGCGCGGGCTTCCGGCTTGTCATTGAACATGACGTAGATGTCGCCAGCCACCAAGAATGGCTTGCCGTACTGCGGATCAATGGGCGGCAGGTAGAACGCGTCATAGTCGACGCCCGGCTTGGCAGTGGCAGGGAAGAAGCTGGTGATGAAGTTAGCCTGACGGTGCAGCCAGCAACCTGGCGGATCCTTGAACATTGGAGCCGGGGAGTCTCCGAAGAAGGTGGAGACAATGGCATCGCGGCCGCCGTACACGTAGCCCGGCTTGAACCAGATGTTGCCGATGAGGTCGGCCGCGTGTCTCACCTCGGGTGAATCGAATTTCAATGTGCCAGCCACCCAGGCGTCGTAGTTCGCAAGCGAGGTGGTGCGCAACATGACATCTTCCATCCAGTCGGTGGCCGGCCAGCCAGTGGCGGCCTGCGACTCAATGCCGATGCACCAGGGCGTGTCGCCGTCCTTAACGATCTGATCCGATAGGGCGAGCAGCTCATCCCAGGTCTGAGGAACCTTGTAGCCGGCCTTGTCGAATGCAGCCTTCGGGTACCAGACCAAGCTCTTAACGCTGGAGCGGTTCCAGACGCCGGCGGTGATCGGACCCTTCGGGCCGGTCATGTTGCCCATATCCAACCAGCTCTGGTTGTATGTCTTGGTGAGGTAGTCCTTTGGAATGAATGTGCCGACGTCAACGATCTTGCCGGCTTCGACGAAGCGGCGAACCAAACCCGGCTGAGGAAAATCGGCAACATCGGGAGCCTGACCCGCGTCCACCGAGATCGAGATGCGGGCCTCGAATTCCTTGTTGCCAATATAGTTGACGGTGATGCCGGTGGCGTCTTCAAAGGCCTTCCAACCGTCTTTCATTTTCTGGTCATCGGGATCGGTCTGCGTGCCGTCTACGGTGACCGTCTTGCCTGCATACTCACAATTGAGGGCCTTCTCGAGGAAACCACCGGGAGGCCCCACAATGTCCTTGGAACCCGGACACTTGGCCGCGGGAGCCTGAGTAGCGGCAGGCGCCTGAGTTGCGGCAGGTGCCAAGGTCGGGGCTTCGGCTGGAGCTGGTGCCTGAGTAGCCGGTGCGCAGCCACTGAGCAATACGCTCAGTCCAATCAAGATGGATAAAACGGCACTTAAGCGTTTCATCTTCATTCTCCTCTTTGCGATACGGTATGTTTTTCGATCGAGGAGTCTGCAATCGCGGTATGGAATGCGGACTTCTCGCCGGTGGCGTCCGGAATCCTTGCTGGAGGTCGGACGTCCCTTCTTGGACCAATGGCGGAACGCTTCTGCATAACTAGTTGTGGATCGGTCACCTCCTGGCATGCGCCAAATCTCCAAACTGATGTTGAGAACATGTGCAGGATTCCTAGAATTGCCTTTTCTTTCTCACCGTCTGCGGGAGGCCCCACATGATTCTCGAATGACAAGCTCGGTATCCAGGATCGTACGACGTGGAGCTGTGATTCCACTCTCGATCTGTTCAATTAGGATCTCGACTGCCCGGACTCCGAATTGGACGACCGGCTGGCGGATGGTTGTCAACTGGACGTCTGAGAGGGTCGCCATTGGAAGATCGTCAAAGCCGACAAATGCTACGTCATCGGGGACTTTCAGACCAGCCTCACGCACGGCACGCATGGCTCCGATTGCCATGATGTCGGATGCAGCGAAGATCGCGTCTGGCTTGGCGGGCAAAAGCCTCTGCATGGCGTGATACCCGCCGGTTTCCGTGAAGTCTCCCTCGGCGATCAGGGAATCGTGAATGGTCTTCCCGCGGTCCTTCAGAGCCTCCACATATCCGGCCTTGCGATCGAGGCCGACGGTGCTGTTGGATGGCCCGGCAATCGTGCCGATGCGCTGATATCCGAGCCGGATCAAATGGCTGACTGCGTTGGAGGCCGCGGCGGAGTTATCTATGTCGATATAGCTGACGTTGTCTGAGCGGAAAGGGCGACCGGCTACTACCAGCGGCATTCTCGTGTCAACCATCCGACCAATGATCTGCTGGTCACCATGATGACCCGCCTGAACGATCACCCCGTCAAGCAAGCCCTTGCGGGATAGGCGCGCGAAGATCTTCTCCTCATCTTCTTTCGTGCCGACGAGGAAGAGAGCCAGTGTGTAATCATGTTGATTACAGGCTTGCGCAATGCCTTTGGTGAGGTGGGGATAATAAGGGTCGGTGAAGAAGAAGCTTATGCTATGTGGAAGGACGAGGCCAATGGTCCAGGAACGCTGCGAAGCCAGTGCGCGGGCGGCCGCGTGGGGACGGTAGCCGGTCTGTTCAACCACTCCCAAGACACGCTTGCGGACATCTTCGCGGACGTTGGGGTGAGCGTTCACCACGCGGGAGGCCGTGGAGCGTGAAACGCCAGCCTGTTTGGCTATGTCTTCCAAAGTGAGATCAGGCATGGGGTTTGCCATATATTCCTGGAAGCGCTCTCACGAGCAGCCAAAAAAGAGAGCCGCATTGAGCCGATTCTCACTGAAACTGGAGTGGTTTTTTCGAATTTCTGGGAGCGCTCCCAGATTCCATGCATATTCTACAGCTTTTTTGGACGAGAGTCAACTGGTTCGTGCTGGCCGGAACACCATTGGATCCTCGCTAATCGGCTAGATTCTCCGCCCTAAGGAGCAATGCCGCGTCCTAATGGATGTGATTTCGGGGCGGGCATGTGTGCCCAGCCGTGTCTCTGACCCTTCCCTCCCCCAATTTTCTTCGCATCCTCCGTGCCAGAAAGAACCCGTCTTTCCCCCTTGAAGCCTCGCGCTATTCTTTTCGAAGCGCCGGGAACAGCAGCACCTCGCGGATCGAGTGCTTGTTGGTGAACAGCATGACCAACCGATCCACGCCCATGCCAAAGCCCCCGCTGGGCGGCATCCCGTAACGCATGGCGCGCAGATAATCCTCGTCCATGGGGTGTTTTTCCGCATCGTCATCGCGGTAGTCGCGCCCCATCTCGAGGAAGCGCTGTTCCTGGTCGAGCGGGTCATTCAACTCGGTGAACGCGTTGCACAACTCAAAGCCTGCCACGTAGCCTTCGAAGCGTTCCACCGTCATTGGCTCGCCCGGGCGCGATTTAGCCAGCGGCGAGATGTCGCGCGGATAGTCGAAGAGGAAGGTCGGCTGGATCAACCGCGGTTCGAGGAACTCGCTGAGCATGAAATCGATCAACTTGCCGCGCGTCGCGTGAGGATCGGGCGCCTTGCCCGCCTTCACCAGCGCCTTGAAGAGCGTTTCAGCTCTGGGATGCTCGGCGATGTCGATGCCGCTGGTCTCTTGCAGGCCCATGCGCAGCTCGAGCCGTTTCCACGGCGGCGTGAAGTCGATCTCCTGCTGCTGATAAGTGACCTTCAGCGTCCCGAGCACCTGTTGGGCGGCGCTGGAAACCATTTGCTCGGTCAATGCCATGACCTGCAGGTAGTCCGCATAGGCCCAATAGAACTCCAGCTGCGTGAACTCAGGATTGTGCTTGAAGGATAGGCCTTCGTTGCGGAAGTCGCGCCCGATCTCGTACACGCGCTCGAGGTTGCCCACCAGCAGCCGCTTGAGATATAGCTCAAATGAGATGCGCAGATACATGTCCTGTTCCAGCTCATTGTGATGCGTGACGAAGGGCCGCGCTGCCGCGCCACCGTAGATCGGCTGCAGGATCGGCGTCTCGACCTCAAGAAAACCCTTATCGTCCAGGAAGCTTCTCAGGGCTTTGATGGTGGCTGCCCTTATCCGGAAGAGCTGGCGCACATCGGGGTTGACGGCCAGATCAGCGTAACGCTGCCGGGCGCGCAACTCGGCGTCTTCCAGAGCCGCGTGTCGGACGACGCTGCCGTCCGGCATGGTTTCGTCCTTTGCTGCCGGCAACGGGCTGACCGCCTTGGCCAGCAACTTGAAGTCGTGGACCTCGAGCGTCACTTCACCGGTCTTGGTGCGGAACATCTTGCCGGCAGCCTGGACAAAATCCCCAATGTCCAGCATTTTGTTGAAGAAGTCGACCCGCTCCTGTCCCAACTCGTTGGCCCGCAGCAGCAACTGCACCTTGCCAGCGCCGTCTTCAATGTGGGCGAACGAGATCTTCCCCATCGGCCGAGTCGCTCGAATGCGGCCAGCCAGGGTTACCGTCATCTGCC
>JBGPAT010000106.1:0-7993 GCA_041480885.1 Anaerolineae bacterium | reverse complement strand
GTTATCAGCTCTTATATGCGGGGCGCATATTTCCCGGTGTTTCAGTGGCGGGCGTGGACGTATCCGGCCTGGCTCCGGAAGCCGCCGCGGTCAAGTTGAGCCGGACGTTGTCGTATCCAATTGCCGGCAAGGTTGTGCTGCGAGACGGCGCAAAAGCCTGGACGGCATCGCCGGCACAACTCGGCATGGTCTTCGACGCATCTGCCAGTGCGCAAGGTGCCTACCGGCTCGGCAGGAGCGGCGGGCCCATCCTGGCCCTGGGAGGCCAGATGCGGGCGCGCGGTTTCGGTGATGACGTCGCGCCCGTCATCATTTTCGATCAGCGGGTGGCCTATCAATTTCTACAGGGACTCGCTCAACAGGTGAATCAGCCGGCTGTCGAAGCCAGCCTGAAGATCGATGGAGCAAATGTCACGGCACAAGCCGGCCAGACTGGACGGGCGCTGAACGCGGATGTGACCCTGATCTACGTGAGCGCCCAGCTGCAGTCCTTCCGGGATGGCGAGATACCTCTCGTCGTTCAGGAAAGCCGTCCCGCGGTGATGGATGTTTCGAGCGAGGCCGAGGCTGCTCGTCAGATCCTGAGCCAGCCCCTGCGATTGGAAATCCCGAACGCGCAGCCGGGCGATCCGGGCCCATGGTTGTACGACGTGCCGGTGCTCGCAAAGATGGTCGACGTGCAGGTCGTCCAAAACGGGAACAATGCGGAGATGCAATTGACCCTGGATCCCCGGGCGCTGCGCCAAGTACTGGCCGCGCTGAAGACACAGGTGGACCGGCCGGTGGCCAACGCGCGTTTCCACTTTGACGAGGCAAACAGTCGACTTGTCGCCCTGTCCCGGTCAGCTGCCGGACGCACACTGGATGTGGAGGCAAGCGCCAAGGCAATCACCACGGCAGTGCTGGCCGGGCAGCATGCCGTGCCGCTGGTGATCCACGAAACCCAGCCGGACGTGCCGGACACCGCCAAGGCGCAAGATCTGGGAATCACGCAACTACTGCCCAATGGTCAGCAGACAAGCTACTTCCGCGGATCTCATGAGGAACGCATTCAAAACATCGAGACGGCCGCGGCGCGTTTTGATGGCGTGCTGGTCGCTCCGGGAGCGACTTTCTCAATGGGGGAAACCCTGGGAGATGTCAGTCTAAACAACGGCTTCACGGAAGCGCTCATCATCTATGGCGGACGAACGATCAAGGGCGTCGGCGGCGGCGTCTGCCAGGTGAGCACGACGCTGTTTCGGACGGTCTTCTTCACAGGGTTTCCGGTTGTTGAACGCGTACCGCATGCCTATCGAGTGCTGTACTACGAGGAGACATCCGGTGGGATCGACCCCAAGTATGCGGGGCTGGACGCAACGGTCTATTTTCCGCTCGTGGATTTCCAGTTTGTCAATGATTCGAAGTACTGGATCCTGATGGAAACGTATGTGGACCGCAGTTCCTACTCATTGACATGGAAGTTCTTTTCCACTTTCGACGGACGTACGGTGCAATGGGAGACCACTGGACTGCAAAACGTGGTGCCTGCTCCGAAGGCGTTATTCAAGCTGAATGCTGACCTGAATCCCGGGCAAATCTCGCAGACCGACTATGCGGCAAACGGCGCGGACATCAACGTTTCCCGCACGGTGATGATGGGAGGCGCCACGCACATTCAGGATCAATTCCAGACGCACTATGAGGCCTGGCAGGCTGTGTGCGAGTACGGACGAGGCATGTCCGATCCCGAAAGAACTGCAAAGCGGCAATCCCCGCCGCTGTGCCAACCTCCGCAATACTAGCATGGTAGAATAACGCCCGAATTGCTGACACGCCGCCCGGCTGGCTACGCGAGCATGAAGGGCCCGAGGCCGGGAGCCAGAGTTTTGAGGTTGAGATGGTCAGTCAAGAGCTGCTTGAGATTTTGCGCTGCCCCAACTGCGTCCGAGAGAAAGATGGATTGCTCAAACTGTACAGAGATGCATGGCTGATCTGCCAGGATTGCGGGCGGAAGTATCCGATTGTAGACGATATTCCGGTGATGTTGATTGATGAGGGGGATAAGTGGGTGACTACGCCGGAGGAGGCACTGCCTGTCCCTCCGCCCGAAAAATAGCCGGACGGCGAAACTGGATTGAAGAGTCTGCTGATGGAGCAGACCCGGGGCGATCACGTATGCCTCGAGATCGCTGCCTGCGCTCCGCGCTGGTGAATCCAGTCGATGCGAGCCTCGTCAGTGATTCGCGATCTGGCGTTATCCGATTGCCGATCAGTTGCGTGAATGACGATTCTGCGACGGTCTGGCAGTGGTCCGAGCACGGTCAGGTATTGCGTGGCTCGAACATGGTATACGTTAGAGTAGGCTAGATGATGAACAAGATACTCGACTTTCTCAGGCACCTCAGGATGCCGAAGCTTGGCGCATTCCCCAAAATCCACCTGCCAAAGCTTGCTGCATTCCCCAAAATCCGGATACCAAAGCTCGGGGGTGCCACCGCAGCGTTTAAGCGGGTGTCGGCAGGCCAGATCGTCCTGGCAAGCTTAGCTTTGCTGGCTGCGATTGGAATCTTCGCAGCAATCCGAAGTTTCACGGCTTGTTGGCGTATTACTGCGCTGCCGGGGATTCCGCCCACATCGTGCGCCGGCGGAGCTGTGAATCCGCTGGGCACGCCGATACTGAATGCGCATGGAACAGCATTGGCAAACCTGCCGCCGACGCCGGACGTGTCCATTCCCGAGGTGCAATACGCGCAGTGGGATGGCGGCAGCCGAATCAACATTGTCTTCTTTGGGCTACGGGGGGGCGAATCCGCCGGCGAAGGCTGTCCCTTATGCACGGATACGATTATTGTGTTCACCGTCGATCCCATTTCGAAGACCGTGGGCATGATCAACGTGCCGCGGGATCTGTACGTGAACATCCCCGGCGCTGCCAACTACAGCCGCATCAATACGGCATGGACCTTCGGCGTCGCCAGCAAGATGCCCGGCGGGGGACCCGGCGAGGCCATGAGGGCAGTGTCGCAGTTCCTGGGAGTACCGCTGCAGTACTATGTGCAAGTGGATTTCAGCACTTTTGTGGACATGGTCAACCTGATCCACGGAATCGATGTTTACAACGATCAGAATCTACTCCTTCAGAAATTGGGCGGCGGGAAAGATGGAATACGGATCACATGCTGCGGAATGCGCCACTTGGGTGGGGCGGCCGCGCTGGCCTACGCCCGGTGCCGGGATGTCAGCCAGGGCTGCACCGACGGCGACGTGGGCCGTTCAATACGGCAACAGAAAGTGATCCTGGGCATCAGGGACAAAGTGCTCAACCCGAGGTTCTTTCCAACCTTCATGGCGGAGGCTCCGCAACTCTACCAGACCTTCTCGGCCGGTATTCACACCGACATGGCGTTTCAAGACGCGATCAAACTGGCCGCGCTGGTGAGTCAGATCCCCCTGGAGAGCATCAAGCAGGGCATCATCGATGACAAAATGGTCAACTATGGCAACGTGACGCTGGGGGGCCAGAATGCGTCGGTCTTGATGCCGATTCCCGATAAGATCCGGGAGCTGCGCGATGAGATCTTCACCTCAGGAGGACCGACGAGCCCGATCGCGCAAGGGGATCCGAAGGCGCTCATGCAGGCAGACGGGGCTCGCATCCAGGTCACCAACAATACCTATACCGCCCAACTGGATGCGCGCACCGGCAACTACCTGATCACACAAGGCATGCAGGTCACAGGCCTCGGGCAGCCCACGGGAGTGTCGAACCAGACGGTAGTAGTTGTATATTCACCAAAGCTGTACGCGCTGCGGTACTTAATCCAGCCGTTGGGGATGATAGCGAGCAGTTCACAAATCGTCTTCAAACCGGACCCGTCCCAGCCGGTGGACCTTGAGATCCGTCTGGGCAATGACTGGGTGAGCAAGCTGCCTGCCGGATACTAGGGGCCCGCACGGAGACATGCGTTGTAGCGCTGAAAGAACGCGAGCCCCCGAACGAGCACGTTTGCCAAGGGCGCAACATGAGTGAGACGAGGGCGGCAAATGGGCCGCATATGTAGGCGTCCGACTACGGCTGCTGAAAGGTCAGCTTGAGGCCGCCTGTATAGGCTTGAGCAGTGGAGTCAGGGCAGGAGGGCCGGGTGAGGCCCGATATAGGAGTGCCCGTCTGCGCCACACGCAATGAGTAGGTAACTCCCCGCTCCATGATGTAGTCCGCATAACCATTCCCAATCTCAGGCTTCAGACCTGTAAAGAAATGCTGCTCGCCACCGTCCCAGGCGATGGTGATATCCACGCCGGGCATCTGCTGACGATGATTATCGAAGACAACGATCTGAAGCAGTCCCTCGGTCAGACTTGTGCTGCACTCGTTGTCCTGGCCCACCAATTGGAAGGGCGCACGAGGAGTTTCGATTGGCGTCCGTGTGGGTCGCGCGGTGGGTGTGTTCAGGTCCAGTTGCGTCGAAGCGACCTGTGCGGTGGGGGACTCAAGCAAAGGTGCAGCCGCGACCGAAGGCGTAGAGGAAATGGCGGGCGTTGCAGAGGGCAGCTGCGCAGCAGCTGAGCCGGCGCCAGATGAGGTGGCTGCTGCGGCGACTAACGGAAGGCCCGGCCCTGCTTGGTGCAGGTCAGCCGCGAGGACAGCGAGGTCCCGGGCGAGTTGGAAAGAACGGCCCGCGGCCAGCATGCGCTGTGCCTGCGCAGACAGCGCTGCCACGGGGTCGGGATCCCCTAGCAAGACAAGCCGGGCTCTGGCGCGATCCAAGTTATGCGTGGCACTGTAAGACGACGCAAGCGCCGCACGGAATTGGTCCTTGAAGTCCGCGCGCAGGGCATTGGGAGCCGCGTCAACATGTCGGATGGAGGATAGCATCCAGGCGGATGACCGTCCAAGAACAAATCCGGCGACCAGCGCTGGCAACCAGAGCCACCAGAGACGGCTCATGGCCGGGCGCCCGCCGGAGTGGCAATCGGGGAGTCCGCCTGCATCGCGCGGGCCAGTTCCTGGATCAAGGAGCGGTCTGCTTGAGAATAGCCAACCTGGATTGCGGTCTCAAGGGCCGAAGCGCAGATCGTTGCGGGCGCCTGGACGCCAAAGATGGCCAGCTCTTGCCGGGCCAAGCCCGCATCGTGGTTTGCGTGGAAAGATTCGGCAATCATCAAGACATAGTCAGCCCGGTAATCCGCGCGCAGGGAGGCGGGCGCGGCATCCACCAGGTTGACCGGGTTGACGGCCCAGCTGTAAATCAAACCCAAGGCAATACCAATGATGAAAAGGAGCAGCAGTGGAAGTCCACGCAGCATGAGATTATTTTGCCACAGTAGATGCTGAATGGATGATGGGAAGAATGCCCAGGCAGGAGACCAGCGGCACCCTGAGACACGTCCTTACCGTTGCTATCTTTCGATCCTGGCGGGGTTCGGAAGGCTCAGCCGCGCCGGGCCTGCCCGGACATGGGTAGCATACACGAGAAGAGGCGGGATGTCAAACCAAGGGCTGCTCAGCCATTCCGAATGATGCGCCACAATGATCGGCGCGCAGCACGCGCACAAGGCGCGTACTTATGGACTGGTCAAAAAAGGGAGGGGCAGGGCGAGATCTCGCAACACTTGATATTCGGCTGGAGCACGTCCAAGTGCACGTGACTGCAGCATTTCCCGCACCTTTGTTCCGAACGGGTTGTATGAATAAGAGTGACCCGCCGTCAGCCGCCGCTTTTTTGGGCAGGCCAGCTCCAGTGGCTCGCCGACGTGAACAGACTCGATCGTGATGGATGGCTCGGCGATCATGCTTATGCCGGCCAGCAGCACATTCACCCACATTGCGCAAGGATCATGGACCTTTCGAAAGTTCCGTGCCCGTTACGGTTCCCAATATCCCGGATCGACAATGCGCAAATGCACGGGCGTTCAGCACCTGTTTGAATTGAATTCAGCCTGCTCCTCTGGCCCGGATCATCTCGATCGGTGTCAATAACATGATCTTAATGTCCAGCCACTCGTTCATTTCTTGGATGTACGAGAGGTCGAGCCGCACCATCTCGTCGAAGGCCACCGTGTTGTGCGCACTCACCTGCCATAGACCGGTAATCCCTGGCAAGACCGCCAGTCGCTGCTTGTGCCACTCGCTGTAGATTTCGTGCTCATATGGCAGAGATGGGCGGGGCCCCACGAGCGACATCTCGCCCCTGAGTACGTTGATGAACTGTGGCAATTCGTCCAGGCTGTATTTCCGCAGATATTTGCCTATGCCCGTGATGCGCGAATCCCCCACAAGCTTCAGACTACTTCTTCCCATGTCTCTCGGCTGCGTGTTCTGCTTGATCAGCCTTTGCACGTACTCCCGATGCAGATCGGGGATGTTCGCAACCTGCATAGAGCGAAACTTGAGCATCTGGAACCGCCGGCCGTTTTTCCCGATTCTCGTTTGGCGGTATAGGATGGGACCGGGCGAGGAAATGCGAATGCCGACGCTGATCAACAGCATCAGCGGCCCGAAGAGTATTAGCAGAATCAGGGCGATCAGCACGTCAAGGGCGCGCTTCAAAACCAAATAGCTTCTGGTGCGTCCCAACTGCCTCGGACCGATCTGTAGTGCTTTCGACGCATCAAAGGTCATGGTCTTCATGCGCGTTCTCCTAACAAACTCTACTCGGACTCATCTGCCGGTTTCGTATAGTGCAACAACATGGTCAATCTCCGGTAAGAGCCGAAATGGCAGATGCAAAGCGCGAGAGACACAGGATCCGACCGCGCGTCGAGCGCCTATTCCCAATCGTGGTCGCCACAATCGAACAAGACCCAGCTATTCGGAGATATGATAATGTTACTCGTAATTATGCGAATATGTCAATATCGCTGGCTATAAAGGCTCACTCAGCGTCGAGGCGCCTCTTCTCGTGGCATGTTCCGCTTGAGATGTCACAGGGGCGCACGCAAGCCCACTCCCGGTTGACTTGACGATCGGACCCGTATCACCCCTGGTTCGGCAATCACAAAGAGCCGGCCCCAACTCGAATTGCCGTCCTGCGTGATGCAGGTTTGGAAGGTCACATGCTTCGGGCCCGTATAGACCTTCCGGAACATGCCCTCTGCGGAAAGAACTGCGCCAGTGTCGAGGTCAACGAAGTCGCTGTAGACGCTGGCGGGCGACGTGGCCTGATAGCGATACACGTGTGTGACCGTGTAGAAAGTAATCCGCCCGTCGCCGTAGATCAGCTGGATTCTCTGCCCGGGCCAAAGCTGGAAGAAATCCTGACCGCTGAGATAGTTGTGCGCAAGAAGCCCAACGATGCCGAATTGTGCAGCCCAGTTGAACTGCGTCAGACTATTGTCGGCTTCGGAGACGAATCCCGCCGACGAGCCAGGCTGCTGCACGACCGGCAGGGCGAAGAGTCCTGCGGCATAGGCGCCACGGAGGACGCTGGCTTCACCATTGACCACCGACGCCGCGAAATCTGGCAGACGGGGTAGGGCAGGCGCGACGTC
Source organism: Anaerolineae bacterium (assembly GCA_041480885.1). Lineage (GTDB taxonomy): Bacteria > Chloroflexota > Anaerolineae > Anaerolineales > Villigracilaceae > Fen-1038. The sequence continues at coordinate 520 of JBGPAT010000106.1, read as the reverse complement.
CAGCGGGGCGGCCGAAACCGAATAAGGAAGACTTGCCGCCGCAACGAGCAGTACCAGGACGAGGCCTACGATTAATCGTCGTGCAGTGATATTGGGTGCCACAGGAATTTCTCCTTGAGAAGGGCACCCGAGAAACAGAGGACGCAATTCGCATGACGTAATCCTGGCCGGTAGCAGCGAGTCTGCATGTTGTTTTCGGCAGCCCAGCAATCTTGGTCACGTGGGTGACTTTAGACCCGTTGGCTTTGCGTCCCCGGTTTTCACCGGGTTTGCCCTTGTCGAACATTGCACGCGCTTGGTGAACGATCTCCTGAAGAAAACAAAGAGCCTGGGGAAGGCCCAGGCTCGCCGCGCTCAGGAATTGTGCAATAATCATCTTCGGCGGCCTGGCAATCATGGTCACTTCCGTGACTTTAGATCCTTGGCTTTGCGACCCCGGCTTTCACCGGGTTTGCCTTTATCGGACGTTTTCTTCTGTTGGGAGTATAAGCCCATTCGTGGTCGTTTTGCCTTGCGGTTC
>JBGPAT010000105.1:0-8063 GCA_041480885.1 Anaerolineae bacterium | reverse complement strand
CTGGATGCTGTCATCAGTCACCTTTATATCGCCTTCCTTCTTGGTGTAGCTGTAGTACTGATTGAGCAGCAACAGCGCCGCCCTGCCGCTCTCGGCACCACTCCAGACTGTCCCGTCGTCATAGACAACGCTTTCGATGAGAGCATGCTGGTCTGGCGATGTGAACGTGTCCGAATATGAATGGGTGCCCGTGCCCGTCGTGTGCGCCCAATCCGCGGGCACGTCGATGGCGAAGTACTTGTTCTTGTCCGTAAACGTCGTCAACTGACCCGTTCCGGGGGCACTAGTGGATGCAGCGTCGGTGGCGGGCCCAGTGATCACCGCGGCGGTGTTCACCGGGACAGTGTTCACCGGAGCGGCATTGGCTGCCGTGGCAGTCACCACAATGACCTGGGGCGTGGTGACTGTGGTAAACGGGGCGCAAGCCAGTCCAACAGCCAGGATCAGGCCCACGAATGCAGACAGATATACAAAGCCACGGGTTTTCATCTTCGTCTCTCCTCTACTTGAATTGGCCTGATTATACGGATAAGGCGCAGGTGATGCAAGGGAGCGAAACTGTCAATTGTGACAATAAGCGCGGAATTCATCGACGCATGCCTATACTTAGCGGACAGCAGCCTGCGAGCTCGCGTCTCTGCGGAGCTTCGCATCGACATTCCCATCGCATCTTGATGAGTCTCAGAGATTCTTCAAGACGGTCTCGGTGGCGCGAAAGGCCAAGGGAGGCAAGTTGGCGCGCTCAAACCACTCGGCGCGGTCGGCATCATCACCGGCAAGCAGCTCGCCCCCCAACTTCTGACCAGCGTAGACGATGACGAAATCCGCGCCGCGCGGATGCTCGCGCCCCGCGATGACATCCACAACGTGCGTGACGCGCACTGTCAATCCGGTTTCCTCCAGACATTCCCTCTCGGCTGCACGCGCCGGATCCTCCTCGGCATCCACAAAACCGGCGGGCAGCGACCATGACCCCCGAAAAGGTTCATTGAGGCGCCTGACCAGAAGTATGCGGCCTTGCTCTTCAAGCAGGATCGCGGCTGCCACCTTGGGATCCGCAAAGTAAATCCAGCCGCAGTTCGGACATACGGGGCGCTGGCGGCCGAACTCCTCGCGCACGCTGAGGGACATCCCGCAGCGGGGGCAGTACTTGACGTCGGCGCTATTCACCGACTCCCCCATTCTTCCGCCTGTCCCAGGAGGGAAGCCAGAAAGGAAACCGAAAATCTGGTCTGTCGAGTGGAATGCACACTGCGCATATTGGGTTCTCGGCACCCCCGTAAAAGGCCCGGTGCAAGCGCATTGTTCCGGGGCTTTCAGCCCTCGTTCTTGGAGGAGACGTTGCCTAGTCCAACCTGAACGCGGGGTGCATGGGCGCAGCCTTTGCAAGCTCCTCGTCGGGCGCGTCCGGGGATTTGACGGTCGTGATACGTGCAACCAGGGACCACCAACGCTTGAGATATGCCCGCAAGACGGCCAACTGCTCTGCGCCCGCGAGCTCCACTGCCCGAAATTCTGTTACGTGGCTGCCCAGCCTCAGCCTACCGGCCCCCTGGGCTCTCAGGTTCTTGACCCATCTCGAGTCGCCGTACATGGCGACAAGATATCGCCGCCCATCCAACTCCAGTAATCTCACCGGCGTAGCGCGCCACAAGCCGCTGATCCTGCCCTTGACCTCAAGCACGCGCGTCCCGTTGTGGTCGTCCATGCCCAGCCGTCCCACCAAGAAAACGGTGAGCGGATCAACGACCTCGCGCATGATCCAGGGCGGCTCTCGCTTGACTGAAGACGGTTTGCTTGTTGATGCCACGGCGGACTCCTCGACGATCAACTTTCGATCCGACGATCTTGAGAAAGCGCGGGCCGGCGCTCGGCAATCCTACCCCAGGCTCGCGGAGAGCTCACTTCTTGATCCAGCGATTGCGGAAATTTCGTGCGCTCAGCAAGCTTAGAACCCAGGCCAGGCAGCCAAGTACAATCGCCGCGGCTCCCAGGGTGAGCTCCCACACAGTGGGTACGGGGCCTCCGGCTGGTACGGGCGGCGCCGCTTGCGCGGGCGCCGATCTGGCGCCGGCCGCGGCGAGATCACTCGCGGCTGAAGTTGCCACAGCCTCAGCCGCAGTCGTTGGAGCCGCCGCTGCAAATGATTGCAATGGCGCCTCGGCAGGCGCCGTCGCAGACTCTGCCGGTCCACCTCCAACGCCCGCACCTTTTCCGAGGACGGGGGCGGGCTCCGCTGCAAGTTGTTGCACAGCCAGCGGGGCCAGACCATTTACTGCAATGCTAGCAAGAAACAGGAGTGAGGCCAGCACTGTGGCAAATCGCAAGGCCGGGAAGGCCCGCGGCACCGGCGCCGCAATCTTCGGCATCGTGGGTCGAAGCGTGAAATTGCGCGGGGCGCGCCTGCGGGGAAGCTGGCGGAGGACGCCTCGAGCGCCGCGCAGATCGCCCAAAACGCGGCGCAGACCTTCGTCCGCCGCGAGCCGGGACTCGAGCCGCGAAGCATCTGTCGGGCTGAGCTGCCCGTCCAGATAAGCCGAAAGCATTTCTACGTCGCGGAAATTCATCGGGGATTCACGAATTCGACGAGCCGCAGATCAGCTCGCACTCTCCTCCTGTAGACGAAAGGCGGAGGGCAGAAGTTCCGAGAAATCCTGCAGGCATTCCCGCAGGCGAAGGCGCGCGCTCGCCAGCCGGGACTTTATGGTCCCAACTGGCACACGGACGGTGGCGGCCACCTCGGAGTAGTCCAAGCCCTGCAGGTCGGCCATGACCACCACCGTACGAAACTCCAAGGGCAGGTTTTCGAGGCAGTGCTGGATGGCGTGCTCGAGGTCATCGGCCTCGATCCGTTGCTCCGGCGACAGACTCGGATCTGCCAGCCAGCGCGGCGCTTCCATTTCGTCCCCTTCAGGATTGTCCGGTTCCAGCTGCGCGGTAGGACGGCGTTTCCGCCGGCGCAGCTCGTCATAGCAGGCATTGGTGACCGTGCGCAGCAGCCAAGCCTTGAACGAGCCGCCGCGAAAACTGTTGAGGCTGCGGAACGCCGAGAGAAAAGCATCTTGTGTGGCATCTGCAGCCAGCTCATGATCGCCGAGGATGCGCAGGGCGGCATTGAAGAGGGCGTCTTGATAGTGCAAGACCAGACTGTTGAAGGCATCCAGATCGCCGCGCTGTGCGCTGGCGATGAGCGCAAGTTCATCCATCAGAGGGATTTTATCACGGGGCTGCTCCGCTCTCTGGTGGCCGAGGCTCCGGCACCTCTTGGTGCCCTGGAAGAACGCCGGGATCTGCGACCGGAGTGCGCAAGGTCGGGGAATCGCCGAGCACTGTGGCAGCCCGAAGGTGCCTCGCCCGATGCATGCTCCAGAAAGACGGCGAGGAACGATCATGGGGGTGGGCACGGAGGCGCCACGGCCCCCACCCCCGGCCCCTCCCCCAAGTTCGGGGGAGGGGAGAGTTTTCGGAAAAAGGATATGCTGGCGGGGAAGACACCGCCGCATATTCTTTTTCCGCGAATCCCCGGGCCAACGGATGAGGGCCGACCACCTTGGTCGGGCGCGCGCCAACACCGATAGTACGCACCGAAAGAGCATGGCAAGCAGCGCGGGCCACTTTGGGGGGCTTGGCTCCGCTCCGTCGTCGGAGCGGAGTGGGCGATGGCAGCCCGAGGCTGCCTCGCCCGAAGGCTGCCGCGCCCGATGCTCATTGTGAAGATAGGGCGCGAGACCCCACCCTCCCTGCTGAAAGAGCGAGCCCCCACCCCTTGCCCCTCCCCCAAGTTCGGGGGAGGGGAGAGTTTTCGGAAAAAGAACATGCTGGCGGGGAAGACACCCGCCGCATATTCTTTTTCCGCGAATCCCCGGGCGAACGGATGAGGGCCGACCACTTGGGTCGGGCGAGCACCGACCACTTTGCGGACTGGACTTTCGGCCGCTCGCCCGATCATCGGAAGCGGCTCATCTCGTCGAGGGGATCGGGGGCCTGGACGACGAGGGTGGGCGATGTTGCGGTCCATTCAAACTGGTCGAGGATGGAGACGAGGGAATCGGCAAGGACATAGTCGTCGTGGATGAGTTCGCCTTCCGGGCCGCGGGCGCCATCGGGCACGCCCCAGCGGAGGGTCTTGGAAGGACCCGGCAGGATCTCCGATTGGCAACGGGCGTATTGAAGCTTAACGGTTTCGGTGGGGGCGCAGTCGTGAAAGCGGCCGGTCTCAATGATGGAGAGGAAACGCCAACCGATCTCGCTCTTCTGCTGCTGTGTGAATTTGACAGGAGTGACGCCGGTCTTGAAGGCTTTATCCAACATGGCCCACAGGCCTTCGCCAACGCCGGTTGCGTCGAGGACGATGTGCTGAGGATGCCATAGGTCGGCAAGGGCCTTGAGCTTGCCGAAGACGGCGAGATGGTTCTCGCCCTGCCAGGAGTGGCGAGTCACGACGCGGTACGTGGGAGCCTGAAGAGTGGGAAGTGAGGACAGGTCGACATCCACGATTGAAAGGGTCGTAGAGTCGCGCCCGGAGTCTCCAAGGCCCTGGATGTCAAGGGGAGTCTCGTGCATACCGGCGACGTCGATGAGAAAGGCGTAGGTGGAGGCAGAGAAGCCGCCTTGCGCGACCGCCCCACCCCCGGCCCCTCCCCATTTAGAAAGTGCATCGAAATGGAGAGGGGTGTCTTGCGGAGGGCGATCGCCTCGCATGAGGGCGAGACGCGCGGCGTTGAACATTCCGGACTGAGCATCGATCTCGCGGCAAAGGTATTGCGAGAGGACGAGGGGATGATTGGCTCCAAGGCGAGAAATCTCGCCATCGAGGAACTTGCCATATGGCGGATGGGTCTTGGCGATCTCAGGGCCGTCGACGATAAAGACGCGGCGCAGGCCATCTTCGGCTTCCTTAAGGCGGCAGAGGCGTTCCTCGCGAGCCAGGAGGGAATCGTATGTCCAGGCAGTGCCACTGAACAGGCGGGTGGCATTGTGCGCGGCGGCCATGGGCGCGAAGCGCTTATCGTAGATGGCGGGGAGGATGTCCTGGGCTTCGTTCAAGACCAGGAGAGGCCAAGCGGTGGCACCCACGACGCTGGCGTGAGATTGAGCGGAGAGGAAGAGTGTGCGCGCGCTGCGAATGCGGAAGATGTAGCGGGAGAGACGTTTCCATTCGCGCTGGAGGGCGACGTGGGAGGTGAGACGCGCTTCAAGCCTGCGGATGGAGAGGTCGGATTGCGGGAGCATGGTTGGGGCAGCGGCAATGAGGGAGATGTCACGATGGGCAAAGACCGTCATGATGTATTGATATAGCGCGGCGAGGGTTTCATCCTTGCCGCCCTGGCGGGCGAACTTCCAGACGAAGGTCTCGCCGGCGTCATTGAACACGGAAGCGAGGACGGCATCGGCGGCCTCGACCTGATAGGGGCGCAAGGTGATACGGCCGAAATAGGTGGAGAAGTCGTTAAGGTTCGAGACGAGGCGTTTGATCTGGGAAGTGGTGTTTTTCATGAGGGGCTCCCGATGCGCTCCCGGATGGAGGCGGGGGAAAACAACGAGGATCAACAGGATTTCCCCGGATGTGGGGGGAAATCAATGAGGAACAATGCTTCGCCGCCGGAATTGTTGCGGGCGACGACACCGGGTCGCCCCTACGCCCGTCCACTCGCGTCGGCGGCCGGCTTGTCCTTGCCACTCTTTGCGACAGCATCGTCAAGGCCCTTTTCTTTTCGAAAGAGGGCAATGGCTTGCCAGAAGGAGGTGAGCAGTTCCTGGTTGTCGCCGACAAGAATGGTGTGGGTGCGCATGGCGGCAAGAAGGCGCTGGGTGCCGGTGAAGAGGGCATTGTAGAGCTTGACGCGGCGGTCCTCATCTTCGCAATCTTCGATGCGGATGAGGATCTGATCGAGAGTGGAACGGAGCATGTTGATCTCATCGAAGGCTTCGAGGGGAGGCGTCTGCTCCAAGTCGTGGCGCTGGGCCTCGGTATAGTGCTTGGCGTAGAGGCCGTGCTTGAGGGCGTTCTTGTTTCCTTTGGGTGCGGGCATGGGAACCTCATATTGGATTTTAGATTTGAGATTGGAGATTATCTCCGGCGGCACATGCCGCCGGAGCGGGCGACGTTCGCTTGAGGCTCGCTCGCCTCGAGATTGGAGATTGTCTCCGGCGGCACATGCCGCCGGCGCGGGCGATGCTCGCTTGAGGCTCGCTCGCCTCGAGATTGGAGATTACAGATTTCAACGGGCGATGTTGAGCATTCCCGGAGCGGACGTTCGAGGGAAAAGTTAAGAGCTTCAACCACGGACCCTCAAAGAGGCAAAGGCGGGGGCACAAAGGAAAGATAACGATCTCAGATTGTCTCCGGCGGCACCTACCGCCGGAGTGGGCGATGCTCGCTTGAAACTCGCTCGCCTCGCCTCGGGATTTTGGCTTCGGACGGCGATGATGGCGCCTGCGCAGGTGCTGGACACACTTATCCAGAGCGCGGGGATGCACGCGGACGGATTTACCGAGGTGGGGAGGTCGCCAGTTCGCATGAGGGTATAGGCGAAGGAACGGCTGACATAGAGGATCTCTGCGACTTCGCGACTGTTGAGGAGATGTTCTTGCATGGGGTTTTCCTGTGTGGCGGGTGAGGAACGAAGGCAGCAGGCAAAGGCGGCGGCGTGTAGAAGACCTCACCCTGAACGGGATGCTGGCGGCCGAGGGCCCAGTTGGAGCAAAGGCAGGCGGCCGGAGCATTGATATTTACGATCATTATATAGAACAAATGTTCTGGTGTCAAGCACAGAATTTGTTCGCCGTTGTACATAGATGTACATGGATTATGGAGTTTTGAGGAAAAGGGCGACTTGGGCGGCTCTATGCGACTACAGAGCCGCGCGGCGCATTTTGAATATGCGTCCCCCCTCGATCAGCTGGGACTGATAGGCGCCAGACCTAGGCCACGGCGAGGCTGGCTTTCTCGAGATTATCCGGACCGATGACCAGGCCGTTCACGGAGAAGTAGACGAGGTTGATGTTCACGCCCGCGTTGGCAATCTTGCGGCAGATTTTGCCCAGCTCGCCAGGCCGGTCCTGCACGTCCAGGAGCAGGACGTCGCGCTCTTCCTGAACGCGAATTCCAACGTCGCGGAGGACCCGGCGAGTGCTGGACGGATCCTGCACGAGAATATGCACGATCGCCTTGCCTTCGCCGGGAACGCTGCACAGGCCCCCGATGTTGATGCCTGCCTTGCCGAGAGCTTCGCCCAAATCGGCGAGGGTGCCCGGGTGATCTTCAAGCACGACACTCAGATCCTTAGCCATATTGTTGTTCCTTTCAGCTACACCGCCAATAGCTATGTGGTCTTTCAGTATACGACTATCCCGGGAATTCACATTAATGGGGTTGATTTCACAAGAAGGGCAGCGCGAATGGAGAATTGGCAGGCAATGGCTGCCGAGAAGTGCAGGGCCGCCCCTGCCTGCCCTACTGGGACATGCCGCGGTTGAGATGGTGATGCATTACAGCCAGATGATTGACGCTGACTTGCCTCAGTCGGACCGGGCATACTTTGCGATTGACAGACTTGTGAGGTAGAATGAGAGCGGAAGCGAGGCGAGAATGGCGGCCTACGCCAAGTTGTCTGAGAGAATCAAGAGGGGCGAGTATGACGACGAGCGAGGGTCAGAACTAACCGGAGCGCTACGATTCTTCAATGCAATTGACGCATACATGGGGATTCGTGCGCTAACAAATCGGCAGCGGGATACTCTCTGGCAAGAGTACTTTAGCCGGCAAACGCTAAGGGTTATGCGACTTCGGGCCAGGCAACCCGCAAGATAGTTATCCCCCGACAACTCCCCGTTGTGTCGCTGAAGTTGACGGACGAGGCATCTTGCTTGGGCGTCTAAACACGCTCTCCCCAAGCTCCGGAGGGTCGACCCAGATGGTCACATATGAATTCGTGCTGTACCAAATCAAGAATGGCGACTTTGACGATGTAGGGGGGCCAGAGCCAACCGGAGCACAGAGATTCAACCGTACCGTTGATGCGAACACGAAGAATCACTCACTGACGATTCACGAGCGGGAG
>JBGPAT010000104.1:0-8097 GCA_041480885.1 Anaerolineae bacterium | reverse complement strand
TCCAGTCGGGGTGGATCGCTGCTTGTGCGATGCAGTCCTTCCTCTAGGCCGGTCCACCAGCTTCCTAGGAATAGCATAACAAGGATTGGCGGGCGGCACATCGGCGGGTCATGGAACTTGAATTAAGCAAAATGGCCGCCTGCAGGGCGGCCATTCTCATCAAAACGCGCAGTTCAGACTACGCAAAATGTGGAGGCCGTTCCGCAGGATGAGGAGCACACTCGCCTTACTCGGACGCCACATGCTCAGTCTGCAACTGCCGGCGCGGGGGTCAGCGGCCTATACGGTTGGGCAGACTCCACCGTGTGTTCCATGGCACTCAGCGCACGCTAGGCAAGCGTCCACAGGTTGGATTTGCAGAGCTCCACCCAGCCTCCGACGAACAGCAGCGGCAGGCTCGCTTGGCAGATGCAACGGTCTCCTGGTGATCTCAAGCGCGTTTGGATTGTTATCTGCACGGGCAGGCATGTGATGCGTTGCTATGGTAAAAGTCGGAAGCGGGGTTAACGGTTTGCGTTACCTGCGCTGGGCGGGGTCGGCGAAGCCGTCCAACCAGAAAAAGGCTGAGGCGTAGAAAACTGCTTGGGATGACCGCAGAATCCCCAGCGGCAGGTGCACGCTTTGTTGGGCAGCCTTGAATATACTTTCAATTATATTTTATAACCATGGAATTCTTACTTTCTTGGTATATTCGGTCCAAGCATTACCAAATATATTTGATAAATTCTTTTCTTCTTCAGGTGCATAAATTCTTAATATGATAAATAGAGTCATTCCAATGACTACACCTAACCATGTATTCATTATAAATCCGACCCATGGTATGACCAATAAAGATACACCTGTATATAAAGGATGCTTTACAATAGAAAACGGTCCAGATGTGATTAAGTTATGTTTTGGAACATTTATAACTATTAATATTTGTGACCAAATGCAATTTATAAGACCAATTATCAGCACTATGGTCGAAATTATTAATAACAAAGACGACGGTCCTCCAATAAACAAGTATGATGGAAATAAGATGTTTATGATGATGCCAATTATTACTATTGGAAATATAATTCTACCGGTCTTATCGCCAATTCCAATTAATTCCTTGATATTCATAAATACCCTCATTGAAAATATATATGTGGATTTACGATGCCCAACTAGTGTATATACGGTCTGTATAATTGCTCTTAGGCAAACCGTATAAACGCCTAAAAGCGGTTCGGATGCTATGCGGTGTTAGGTTGAATTACAATGAGAATGTTATAGCATATTAGCTCGGAGGTGAGCTATAACTACAATGCCCGTCATGCGGTGGTTAAAGGATAGATTATTCTTGTGGGTCGCAGTGCGCGAGGAAGAAATCCGTCCGAAGTGAAGGGACGGCGAAGCGCCGCGCAGGAATGTCCAGGCGTGTGATAGCTGGCCAATGTTCCACTGTTGATTGTTCAAAATCCAATTCACGGGTTCTTTAGGAATCTCAAATAGAAGGCTACAAAAACCAAAACAATGCCGATATTCATTATCAGCCGTTCCCAGAATCGATTCCTAAAGAAGAGTAAATCCACGCTAACGACTGCAGCTATCATTATCAAAGCGAAAAGCACGACATAACCATTCCTTGGCATTTCAATTCTCCAGTTCAAATGTATCACAGGCGCCTTCCCACAGAGTCGCTGGATTTTCCTTTATGGGTGCGTAAAGCGACTGTCGCTCGATCCTGAGGGGTATCGCTTGATTGCCCAAAGTGGCGCCGTGCGATTTGTGACCGTTCTGCCGATCGGGTACAACGTTCTCGGCCGGTACAAGCTACTAGGCATCCTGCATCCCCCGGCCATTCCAGTTTCTTGTGATCTCCAGCGCGTTCTGATTGTTGTCCGCAAGGCAGGCGTGCAGGTTCGATCAGATCTTGCCTTGCCACTTGAAGGCAATTTCCATTTGGCATTGCAAATATCTCCCCAGACGGGACGCCCAGGATCATAGTGCATTGTCGACAGGACCTCCACGCATGTGTGCCACTTGACTGTCCTCATCCGTCTCAGCCAGGTGACGCCGCAGAAAGTCCGGGTAAACGTTCTGGATGAGCGTCAGGGCGTGCGCGGTGCAGTACGCTATGAATGGACTGAGGAACTGTCGGTGGAACTTGAGCGTGTCTCGAGATAGACCGGCTGCGTGCCTGTCGATCAGGAATGACTCGACACTGATGCCCAAATTGCCCCCCTGGGCAAATTCAAGAATCGTCTGCTGATGCGAATTGGCGGAAACAAGAGTGGCTCTTCCTTGCTGAAGCGCCTATAATAGGTGAAGAACCACCTCGTCTTATTGAGCCACCGAAGGGATTTGAACCCTTGACCTGACGATTACGAATCGTCTGCTCTACCAGCTGAGCTACGGTGGCCTGACAGGCGCGGCGGATTATACAGGCAACCCTACAAACCCGCAAGTTTTCGACCGAAGATGTTGTCTGAGTCATCGGAGCTGCCAGGCGAAGTGCATCCTGGCGCATGATGTCAGGCGTTTGACCTGGACCCGTTGCCACGCGGCTGCGCGCCTACTTCTCTGCAACCATGAACATTGCGATGCTTTCGTACCATACATGTCCGCTCGCCACCCTGGGTGGAAAGGATACCGGCGGGATGAACGTCTACGTGCGGGACCTCACCCGGGCGCTTGGCCAATTGGGCGTTCACGTCGACGTTTTCACCCGGTCTCAGGACGAGCACGTCCCCCACGTGGTGCATGAGCTGGGATACGGCAATCGAGTCGTGCATGTTCCCGCTGGCCCGGAAACCCCTCTGCCCAGAGAGCATCTGGCCGACTATGTACCCGAATTCACCCGCGGAGTCGAAGGCTTTGCGCGCGGTAAAGGCATCCACTACGACGTGATCCACAGCCATTACTGGCTGTCGGGCCTGGCCGCGATTTCGCTTTCGGATGCCTGGGGCGGCACGCCGATCGTTCAGATGTTTCATACCCTTGGCGAAATGAAGAACCGGGTGGCGCGCTCCGAGGACGAGCGCGAGAGACCTGAGCGCATCGCAGCGGAAAAAAGCATCCTGGCCCGCGCCGATCGCATCATTGTAGCCACGCTCGCCGAGCAGACGCAATTGCGCTTCCTCTATAAGGCCACGGACCGCAGGCTCGAGATCATCCCCCCTGGCGTTGACTTGAGTCACTTCTATGAGATTCCTTCGGACGAGGCGAAGCTTTTCGTCGGCCTCAAACCCGATAATCGCATGATCCTGTTTGTGGGTCGCATTGAGCCGCTCAAGGGGGTGGACACTCTCATCCGCGCCATGTCGTCCCTGGATGCCAACAAACAGGGTCGGCCCGTTCATCTGGCAATCATTGGCGGTGAGCCTGAAGCCAGCCCGCTTGATATGTCCGCCGAGATGACGAAGCTCCAGCAACTGTGCGATGATCTGGGGCTTGACCAAAGCGTTGTCTTTCTGGGCAAGCGCCGCCAGGACACGCTGCCCTACTACTACTCCGCTGCCGAGGTCGTCGTGATGCCCTCGCACTACGAATCCTTTGGGATGGTAGCGCTCGAGGCCATGGCTTGCGGCACTCCCGTCATCGCTTCAGACGTGGGAGGGTTGGGCTTTCTTGTCCAGGACGGCGTCACGGGGTTCACGGTCCCCAACGGAGAGCCGGACCTACTCTGTGACCGTCTGAACCTCCTGCTGGGAGATTCGGACCTGCGCGCGAAAATGGGGCGGTCGGCAGCCGAGTACGCCCAGGACTATTCGTGGGAGCGGATTGCGAGGCGGATCATGGACATATATGAGGAGTTGTTGAGAGTCCGAACCCCCTAGTAGCTTGCGAATCGTGCAACGAGTACCGTGGAGCTGGCCGAGATCATTCCTTCATCTTGACGAGGAACAGGGTCGATCCGTCCATTTCCTGGGAGCGCATCTCGAACGCATCCTTCAGGCTCTTGAGCAGGCGCGAGAGCTGCCGTTGCCCGTAGGTGCGTGGATCAAAGCCCGGATCGAGTTGGTAGAGCGCATTTCCCATCAGATCCAGGCGCGCCCAGCCATCTTCCTGAACCGCCATATCAAAGGCTTGCTCCAGCAGAGGCATCGGGTCGGCATCGGTTTTCGGCTTCTGCTTGGAGGTTGATCTGCGCTGCGAGGAGCGGACCTTGGCGGCAGTCGTCTCCGCAACCAGATTCTCGGTGTACACAAAGACATCGCAGGCATTCACGAAGGGCTTTGGGGTCTTCTTTTCGCCGATGCCCATCACAAAGATGCCGGTTTCCCGGATGCGCGTAGCCAATCGGGTGTAGTCGCTGTCCGAAGAAACCAGGCAGAACGCGTCGACGAAATTGTTGTGCAACACATCCATCGCGTCGATGATCATGGCGCTGTCGGTCGCGTTCTTGCCGATCGTGTAGCGGAACTGCTGGATGGGTTGGAAGGCGTGGAAATTGAGCACTTCCTTCCACGAGTTCATATTGGCGGTCGTCCAGTCGCCGTAGATGCGCCGCACCGTCACCTGGCCATAGCGGGCCGCCTCGACCAGCATTTGGGATAGCAGGGTGGCCTGGGCGTTGTCGCCGTCGATCAGCATGGCGATCTTGTGCCGCGGAAGATTGCTCAGTTGTTCATCTGCCATGTTTCAATTATACATGCATCCGTGGGGCTGGGGCGTGCCGGGGTGCAAGTTTCTCCCTGAGCGCCGACCGGGGTCTTCTACGGCCGCCAACAGGCGGGCCAAGGGGTTCGGCGGGAGCGGACTTGCCTATTGCAGAAAAGTGTGACACAATAGGAGCGGTCCCGTCGTTGGGTGCCCCCCTCACCCAGCGGCGGGATCATCGCGTTTCACAGTTCGACGCCTGGGTTCCACTCTTCCAGTCTCATAAGATATTCCTCGTCCTCGTAGCGCCGCAAGGAGAACGCCCGCGCGTACGGTGGCAGCGTCCTGTCCGCGAGATGTGCGGCGAGCAATTCTCCGAGCGCGCAAGCTGACATGATCCCATAGCCGGACACGCCCCCGATCAGGTAGACACCGCTGACAGGCGTTGGGCCCACCAGCGGCCGATTCTCGCGTGTTTTGACGTAGTATCCGCCGTCGATCTGCGGGCGGGGCGCCCGGCCAAAGTATGCCCGCAGTCCGGGAAGCATGGTTGCGAGGCCGCGCAGGGCGACCTCCGGATACCTCTCGTCAAGAGGGGGCGGAAAAACAGGTTCCATCACCTGGCTCCTGTAATCCCAAAGCATCAGGATAGTCGTGCTCCCGGCGGTTCCCTCAGGCCGTGTGTGAGCGCCACCCTGGAATGCTTCGGTGAGCCAGCTTGTGACCGGATCCGCCTCAAGCATGAGGCGCTCGTCGTCGTCCCAGGGCAAGGACTGAACATCGTCCCAGATCAAGAGCGGCGCGTCTCGGCCAACCACGCCCAGATGATCCTTGAAAGCGAGCTTTAGGTGAAGTTCCGTCTCAACCGGAACATCGACGCCGCATAGCGCGCCCACTTGCTTCAGATACGGTCCGGCCGCGTTCACGAAATTGCCGCATTCGAGTCGCTCGCCGTTTTCGAGTGTGACGCTGCGGACCTGGTTGTCTGACACTTCGACAGATTGCACGTGCCCGAACCGAAAGGTTACGCCCATGGATCGGGCGCGCTCCAGCAGGAGCATGCCCAGTTGCTGTGCGCTGAGCCAGCCTGCGCGGCGCGCGTGCAGGGCCGCCAGCGCATTGCTCGCAAGATAGGGAAAGTGCTTCCGGATCAAGTCGTTTCCCAGGAGCAAGTCTGCACCGTTAGGCGGATTCTCGGCTCCGGCGGGTGAGTGGGGTGCGTAGCTTGCATTCAGTGAATCGTGGATGCGCAAGGGGCCGCCACCCAATATGGATGTGGCAGCCGCTGACTGCGTGAACCCTTCGACCTTGTTTGCATCAGCGGTCACGTACAGTTAGCCGCGGCGGTTCATGTGAAAGACATTGTGGCTTGCATCGGCGAGCTGCTCCATCAGGTCAATGGAGCGATTCATCAATGCCAGCATCTCGCCGTCGGGCCACCAATTGCGGTAGCACTCGGTGGAGCGATCGCTCGTGAGCGTCAAGGGCGGGCGCTCATCGAGCAACAGGATGTCCTGGATGCCCGCAGTGGCAAGATGGTACGCCGCGCTGACGCCGGTGATTCCGGCGCCGCAGATGATCACGCGAAAGCTATCCGTCACAGGGGGTCACTCCGCAGCCAGACTTTGAGCACTGCATATCCCCCAACTCCTGCACTAGAACTCCCGGCTTGCATCCTCCAGGATCCTGAATCCCCGCTGCACCAGTTTTTCGATTTGGGCCTGATTGGCGGGCTGGCCGGCCTCGAATCGCTCCAGCTCGCGAGCGAGGGCGCTCCGCACTCCGGCGGCGCGGTGTGCCATGTGCGAATCGGCCGATATCCGTTCAAGGCGTGACAGCAACATCTCGATCAATGGACTTGGGGCCGAGGCGTGCATTAGCAATTGGCGCCCCCGGAGAGATTCGAACTCTCAACCTGCAGATTCGAAGTCTGTCACTCTATCCATTGAGCTACGGGGGCGTACGGCGGCATTATACCAAACCGGCTGCCCTTGGCTTGGATGCCTGCAAATTGCACGGTAGAATTGGCACAGTCCTCATCCAGGAACCTCCATGACAGATATCCAGAGCTTTGCGGAACGGATAATAGGGAATCTCGAGAAGGTCATTGTGGGCAAGCGCGAGGCGCTCGAGCTCATCGTGATCGGCCTGCTGTGCGAGGGTCACATCTTGATCGAGGACGTGCCCGGGGTGGGCAAGACCATGCTCGCGCGCAGTCTGGCTCGATCGCTGGATTGCTCGTTCCGGCGCATCCAGTTCACTTCCGACATGCTGCCCAGTGATGTGACCGGCGTCTCGATCTACAACCAGCACAAGGCCAAGTTCGAGTTCCGCCCCGGACCCATTATTGGTCAGATCATCCTGGCTGACGAAATCAACCGCGCTACCCCCAAGACGCAGGCTGCCCTGCTCGAGGCAATGGAGGAGCGGCAGGTGACCGTGGACGGAGCCACTCATCTATTGCCGCATCCCTTCATGGTACTTGCAACCCAGAACCCGATCGAGTATGAAGGGACCTTCCCGTTGCCTGAGGCGCAGCTGGACCGCTTCCTGCTGCGCGTCCGGCTCGGCTATCCCGATTTCATCGATGAGATCAAGATCATCGATGCCCAGCGCCTCAAGCATCCCATAGAGTCGCTCAAGCCCGTGGCGGACGCCGAAGACGTCCTGAAAGCGGCGCAGCGGATCAAAGCGGTGTTCCTTTCATCGGCGGCCAAACGTTACATTACGGACCTGTCCAGGCGCACCCGGCAGAGCGGGGATATCTACCTGGGATCCAGCCCTCGCGGCACGCTCTGCCTGTCGCGTGCCTCCCAGGCTCGCGCGGCGCTAAACGGACGCAAGCACGTCCTGCCCGACGATGTCAAGGACGTGGCCCTATCCGTGCTCGCGCACAGGATCATTGTGAGCCCCGCGGCTCGCCTGCGTGAGCTGACCGCCGATCGCATCGTGCAGGAAATTGTGCACTCGACGCCCGTGCCGGGCGGCGGTTTCGACGCGGCGCCCGCCTCGGTCAAACGCGCACAATGAACTCCGGTCGAGTGCTAGTCGCTCTCCTGATCGTGACGGGTCTGGCTGGAACCTTGGTTGGCGGCCCCACGATCTTTTTCCGCATGGGCTTGCTCGGCGTACTGCTGCTCATCGGCGCGCGGCTTTGGGTCTCGATCGTCGGACGTTCGCTGCGCCTGACTCGCCAGCCGGAATTCTGGCGCGCAAGCGTCGGCGATATCTTCAAGGAACAATACGAGATTCTGAATACAAGCCGCCTGCGCGGGGGCTGGGTTGAGTTGTACAACGAGATGCCCCTGCCCACAGCTGCCGGCTCGCGGCTCATGACGCGCGTGGATCCCGGCGAGAAGCAGAGCTACGTGGGTCGCACATGGTTGACGCGCCGCGGAGGATACCCGGTGGGCCCGACGCGGTTAATTATCTCGGATCCACTGGGCCTGTTTCGCCTGGAAAGGCGGTTTCCTGCAGAGAGAGCGCTGGTGGTGCTGCCGATGGTCGTGCCGATCAGCAACT
>JBGPAT010000103.1:0-8147 GCA_041480885.1 Anaerolineae bacterium | reverse complement strand
CTGTTTGCCTTATTGTACAAATGGCAATCCTATAACAGCAGGCTGCTCTTGCCATTGTTGATTGCAATTGGTCCCCTGGCAGGATGGGCATCAGAAGCGATCCGACCGCGAATTGTGCTCGTGATACTTGCGGCCTGGGCACTTCAAGAAGGAGTGACAACGGCCTTTCATTGGGCGTTCTTGGCCACTGCGATGGTCAGCATCGTGTCTCGTATGCCGTGGTTTGTGTACCTAGCCGCGTATTGCGGCGTGGTGTACCTGGCGTTGCTGTTGCAAAAGCGCGTTTGGCAGGTGCCGATGCTGGCGATGTTCAGTGTTACATTTGTTGGAACGATCTTGCTCCATCTGCTATCCTTCTTCTATCTGAGCCTTTCCGGCGAGCGGGTGTCGTTGACGGATTCTGTGGGGTTGATCGCGCTGCCCAGCGTCCTCCTGAACATGCTCATTGCCATCCCGTTTCTGGGCTTGATGCGGGACGTTGCACACTGGGTATTTCCCTCAGCGAAACCTGCATGAGTGGATCGGCTGTTCCTCGGGACCGCAGTTTTGAGGCCCAGCGGCTTGCAGTCGTTCTGGGACTGATCCTCGTGGTGCTCGTCGTCTTGCTGGCGCGCCTGCTGTCCCTGCAGGTTGTCGCGAGCCAACAGTGGAATGATGCGGCCATTGAAAACTACACCCGGGACATCAGTTCCCCGGCCCCGCGTGGCATCATTTATGACCGCAACGGCTATATCCTGGCGAGGAACATTGCATCGTACAACGTCACTATCACGCCGGCCAACCTTCCGGACGATGGTGCCGATGTTCAGAGGATCTACAGGGCGCTATCAGAGCTGACTGGCGTCCGCGTGAACAACGGGACTGTCGATGAAGCGAAGCTCTACGCGCCGTGCGTGGAAGGTCCGGGCATCTCCCAGTTGGTCGATCTGGGCGATTCTCTGGCTCCCTACAGCCCGGTTGAGATCAAATGCAATATTGACGAGGACGTGGCACGTATCGTCCAGGAGCATAGTGGCGATTGGCCGGGCGTGGCGGTCGAGATCAACCCAATCCGCGACTATCCGACGGGTTCACTTACGGCCGATGTCATTGGATACCTGGGACCGATTCCCGCAGTTCTCGAGCAGGCCTATCGTGCCAAAGGATTCCTGCCGAACCGTGACAAGGTGGGCTATGCCGGCGTTGAACTTGCCCTTCAGGAGATCTTGACAGGTCAGAATGGGAAGCGTGTCGTTCAAGTGGACGTCGCGGGCAAGGAGTTGAGAAACCTCGAGCCTCCGATTGCCCCAACGCCTGGGTACAACATCACTCTGACGATCGATACGCGACTTCAGGCGGCAGCAGAGGCGTCTCTCCAAAGAGAGATCGATTTCTGGAATCGCTGGTTCTACGGCAACACGGGTCAACAACGGATTTCAAGCGGAGTGGTGATCGCCATGAACCCGCGGACGGGTGAAATTCTCGCCATGGTGTCTTACCCCACTTACGAGAACAATCGGATGGCGCGATTGATCCCGGCCTACTACTATGATCAACTCAGCAAGGACCCGCGTCACCCGCTGCTTAACAATGCCATCCAGAGTGAATACCCGCCCGGGTCTGTGTTCAAATTGTCGGCGGCAAACGGCGTACTGAACGAGGGTGTGATTTCCGGACCCAATCAGGTAATCTTCGCACCCGGCAAACTCGAACTGTGCGAGCAATTCACTCCCAACGAGCCATGCGGCCCGAACAACACCCGCCCGTTCGTCGACTGGATTTTCGATACCCGGCCCTCCGGATTTGGTCAAATCGATTTCTATCACTGCATCGCATTTTCCAGCAACGTATGCTTCTACAAGGTGGGTGGGGGATTCGGCACGGAGATTCCGAACGGAGGACTTGGCATTTTCCGCCTCGGGGAATATGCCCGGGCGCTTGGCTATGGTGCCGCGTCGGGCATAGAACTGCCGGGCGAGGCACGCGGTCTGATCCCTGATCCCCGTTGGAAGCGGATCAATCAAGGAGAGAACTGGTCGACGGGAGACACCTATATTGCAACCGTTGGCCAGGGGTATGTTTTGGCGACGCCGTTGCAGGTTCTGATGTCGGGTGAGACGATGGCGGATAGCGGCAAACTGATGCAGCCGACGATCGTCCGCCAGGTGACCGATTCCGATGGCAAACCCCAAACGGTGTGGTTCAATCCCCAGGATTTCAGCTTGTGGGTGCCCCATGAAATCATCGACAGCCAGGGGACGGCGCATTCAGCCTGGATGAATCTGGCGGATTCAACCACCGCCAATGAGCTGCCGACCGGGAGTTACCAGATCTCGCCGTTCGCTCCGAGCCCTAAATGGGATATCACCACTGATCCGCGCATCGGAGTCTACCAATGCGAGGCCGGCAACTGCCTGCCAACGGGTCAGACGAAAACTGTGGATCCCAATGTGGTTAGTGAAGTTCGGGCTGGCATGCGCCTGGCTGTGACTGATCCTGGCGGAACTCTGCATAAGGTCTTCGAGCAGGACTATCCCCTGCCGATTGCAGTGGCTGGAAAAACGGGAACGGCAGAATACTGCGATGACGTGGCCTCGAAGGCGAATCGCTGTCAGTTCGGATCCTGGCCGACGCACTCATGGACGCTCGCGTTTGCGCCGTATGAAGATCCGGAAATTGTAATAATGGCCTTCGAGTACAACGGCGGTGAAGGCGCTAGCGTGGCTGCACCAGTGGTCGGCATCCTCATGCAGGCTTATTTTGAACTGAAGTCCGTGGATTTGGCGAAAGGCGGGGGATAATCGGCCACCTTTGTGCGACCCGCTTTCCGCGTAAGACCGCCCCGCGCACGATCATGCGGGGCGGCGCTGCGTCTTGGGGCACGCGGCAATCCAGATGGCGGTCGCCTAAGTCCGGTGGCCACGGCAGTCATGCTATAATTCGGCCCAAATCATCGTCTCATGAATGATCTCGTCTCTGCAATTCGCATTAAGGGAATGCGCGATGGATTGATGGTCTCTTTGCCTGCTGGCCCTTGGGAGGAACAGAGTATGGCCTTGCTGGCCCAAATTGATGACCGACAGGCTTTTTTCCAGGGTGCCCGGTTGGCGTTGGACGTCGGCGCGCAAGTCATCAAAGTCAACGAAATGGTTGAATTGCGCGACCAGCTTTCCGATCGCAGCGTTTCGCTGTGGGCGATCATCAGCGAGTCGCCGGCGACGGAAAACACGGCGCAGCTACTGGGTCTTGCGACCCGCGTCTCGAAGCCTCGTCCGGAAGAGGTGGTGCGGACCGAGGGGCGCGCCCTTCCCGAAGATTCAGCTCTTTTCGTCAATCGCACGCTTCGCAGCGGCTCGCGCGTGGAGTTCGATGGAAACGTCGTCATTTTGGGGGACGTAAATCCGGGCGCCGAGGTTGTTGTGGACGGGAGCGTCATCGTGTGGGGAAGGCTGCGCGGAACCGTGCATGCCGGCTCGCGCGGCGACCGCAATGCTGTCGTATGTGCCCTCGATCTCTCGCCAATGCGCTTGCAGATCGATGATGAGGTGCTGCTGTCGCAGGACAAGAAGGAAGCTGGCAAGCCGGAAATGGCTGTCCTTCGCGAGCAGGGCATCGCGCTCGAACCATGGCAGTCCGGCGCCGCGAGTCAACCATGACTGCTCAAGTCATCACAATATCATCTGGAAAAGGCGGCGTGGGCAAGACCACGGCGGTCGCGAACATCGGAGTGGCCCTCGCCAGCGACGGTCTCAAGGTGGTATGCCTGGACGCCGATATCGGCCTTCGCAATCTTGATGTCGTCATGGGGTTGGAAAATCGGATCGTCTATGACGTTGTCGATGTGATCGAAGGTCGCTGCAAGTTGCGCCAGGCGATGATTCGAGACAAGCATTTTTCGGAACTCTACTTGATCCCGGCTGCGCAAACCCGTGATAAGACCGCTGTCTCACCATCCGACATGACGCGTCTCTGCAATGAGCTCCGTCCTGACGTTGACTTCATATTGATCGATTCCCCCGCCGGGATCGAACGCGGATTTCGGAATGCCATCGCACCGGCGGATCGAGTCCTGGTCGTGACGAACCCGGAGGTGTCGGCAGTACGCGATGCCGATCGGGTGATTGGCATTTTGGAAGCTGAGGAGAAGCATGCTCCCGCCCTTATCATCAACAGGTTGAACCCGACTCTGGTCAAACAGCGGGACATGCTTTCCGCTGAGGACGTGATGGATCTGCTTGGCATTGCCTTGATAGGTATCGTCCCGGAGGATGAAACCGTTATTGTTGGCTCGAATCGCGGCACGCCCGTAGCCCAGGATCCCAAGAGTCGCGCGGGCCAGGCTTTTCGCAATATTGCCAAACGGATCCGCGGTCAACAAGTTGCCTTCCTCGACTCCGAGAAGCAAGCCGGCCTGTGGGATCGCCTGCAGAAGATGACGGGGAGGCGGTGATGCGCTGGTTCCGGCCGAAGCGCAGCGCTTCCAATGCCAAGGAGCGCCTGCAACTGGTCCTGATTCATGACCGCACGGATCTCACCTCCGCAGAATTGACCGTGCTCAAGGACGAGATCCTGCAAGTGATTTCGCGTCACGTGGACATTGATTCCGACGCGGTGCAGATCACGGTAGAACATGATGGCCGTTCACAACGGCTTGTGGCGGACATTCCTCTACGGAGCGTAACACGCCGCCGCGCAGAGTAGGCTATGCGCGGCCTTTCCTGGCGTAATTTCGATTTCCTGTTGCTTGGTGCCGTTGTTCTGGCAAGCGCCTTTGGCGTGATGCTGATTCGGTCCGCGATTGCCGGCAACGAGAATCTGGCCGGCTACGATGCGAGACAAGCATACTTCGCCGCGGCTGGCGCAGTGGTGATCGTCATCCTGGCGAGCATCGACTATCGATACTGGCTGGCGATCCACTGGCCGATCTACCTCCTCATGATGGTGTTCCTGATGTCGCTCTCCGGACTGGGCCAGGCGGCCTTCGGGGCGCAGCGATGGTTTCAGGTGGGCGTGCTGTTCATTCAGCCCACCGAATTTGCCAAGTTGGTGATCATACTCGTGCTTGCTCGTTTCTTTGAAAAGAGCCATCACGATCCCCGCGACTGGAGGTGGCTTCTCCAGAGTCTGGCCTGGGTCTGGGGGCTCGTGATCTGGATTTTGCTGCAGCCGAATCTCTCCAACGTCATCGTGGCCATGTTTATCTGGGGCAGCATGATCTGGATGAACCGCGTGCCCATCAGGCAGCTTGCCTTGCTGGTTCTCACAGCGCTCCTGGTGGCCGCAATTGCCTTCCCGTTCCTGCAGCCCTATCAGCAGGCGCGCGTATTTACTTTCGTTCGTCCGGATCCCAACGCTCGCGCAGGGGCTACCTACAACGTTACGCAGGCGCTGATCGCCATCGGTTCCGGCGGTCTCTTCGGCAAAGGATACGCCCACGGGACGCAAACGCAACTCCGCTTCATGAAGGTGCGTCACACAGACTTCATCTTCTCGGTGACGGCCGAGGAATTTGGCATGGTTGGCGCAGTGCTTCTGCTTATCATCGAAGCCTTTATTATCTATCGCTGTATTCGGGCAGCTCAGAAGGCCCGGGACATCTCGGGCGCGATGCTTGCCTTTGGGGTAGCAATGCTCCTTTTCTTCCAAAGCAGCGCCAATATCGCCGTTAACCTGAGTCTGATTCCTGTCTCCGGCTTGCCGTTGCCGTTCATCAGCTACGGTGGCTCGGGCTTGATGGCTTTGATGATTGGTGTCGGCCTGGTTGAGAGTGTCGTGATGCGGCACCAAGAGTTGGAGTTCTAGATGCAGTGCAGCAGCCGGCCGAGAGGTCCAAGGATGTCACAGTGGTTGAACGCAGGGGTGGAAATGGTTACCTATGTAACAAGAGGCGGGGCCGACCGAATGGGGCAGAATGGTAGAGGCTAATCGGCCAGCGCGTGTGAGGGTGGCACCGTCGCCGACCGGGCACATGCACCTGGCAACGGCCAGGACTGCCCTATACGACTACTTGCTTGCCAGGAAAACTGGAGGCAAATTCGTCCTGCGGATTGAGGACACGGACGTGCGACGGACGGTTCCGGGATCAGAGCAGGAGATCATGGACGGCCTGCGGTGGCTCGGGCTTGAATACGATGAAGGCCCGGACATTGGTGGCGCATTTGGCCCTTACCGCCAGACGGAGCGCCGAGAGATCTATCAGCAGCACTCGGACCTTCTGGTGACGACGGGCCACGCATATCCGTGTTTTTGCACCCCGGAGCGACTCGAGAAGATGCGGCAGGAGCAGCAGAGGAGCAAGCTCCCATCTCATTACGACGGGCTCTGCCGGAGACTTGATCCCGACGAGGCTGCCTCGCGTGTTGCGCACGGCGAGAAGCATGTCATCCGTTTCAAGATGCCCAAGGAAGGCACAACAACTGCCAGAGATCTCCTGCGCGGAGATATCGTTCTTGAGAACAGCAATATCGACGACTATGTGCTGCTGAAATCGGATGGCTTGCCCACCTATCATCTGGCCGCCATGGTGGACGACCACCTCATGCAGATCACGCACGTGCTGCGAGGGGCTGAATGGTTGAGCACGTTTCCGCTGCACGTCAACATCGTCCGGGCCTTCGGATGGGACGAGCCTGAATGGATTCATCTGTCCTTGTTCTTGAAGCCGAGCGGCAAGGGCAAACTCTCGAAGCGTGATGCTTCCGAAGCCATCAAAGACGGGTATTCCGTATTCGTCAAGGACCTCGCCGACCTGGGCTTCGTCCCTGAAGGCGTGCTAAATTGGATCGTGCTCATGGGCTGGGGCGTTGCAGAGGACGACGTGCTCACCGTCAGTCAGATGATCGAAAAATTCGATGTGCGCCATTTGACGGCATCGCCTGCCGCCATCGACTTCGCGAAACTGGATCACTTCAACGGCACACACATCCGACTGCTGACCGACGCGGGCCTCGCGGCGAGGATCAAGCCCTTCTTCATCAAGGCGGGGCTGGAGGTTCAGGACGAGGCGCTGATCAAAATCGTGCCCTTGATCAAGGAGCGGATCACGACGCTGGATGAAGCCGTGGACATGGCTGGATTCTTCTTCAGGAGCGTGCCTGAGCCGGGGCCTGAAGAACTGCTTGGCAAGAACCTCACTGCGCTGCAGTCATTGGCGGTGGTGCGGGAGTCGACAGCGGTGGTCGAGACATTGGAGCCTTTCGACGCCCGGACCGCCGAACCGGCGCTTCGCGCCATGGTGGAGCGGATGGGGCTTGCGCCAGGCGCGGCGTTTGGCATTCTGCGCATCGCACTGACAGGGCAGAAAGTGAGCCCGCCGCTTTTCGAGAGCATGGAAGTTATCGGCCGAGACACGGTGCTGCGCCGCCTGCGCGCGGCGGCCGCAATCCTGACCAAGTCGACGTGAGACACATAGACCTCGGCAGCGAGGCGCGCCGAGGGACCCATCGAGGACAGTGAGTCGCGGTTGGGCCGAGAGAAGGAATCCAACATGAGCGACCGGAACGGCAAGTTCCTTGGGACGTATTTTGACCGCGATGCCGTGCTTCGTATGTCGAGGGTAATCGCCGCCCTGTCGTGGGTAGTGGCGGCGATGTATGCCGTGGATTTCGCGCTGGGTTTGGGGGTGTTCGCTTTGCAGTACCTGCGGGGCTTCATGGCGAGCCTGGGCGCGACAGACATGCTGCAGAATCTCCTATATATCTTTGAGCGGCCGCTACACGGCATCTTGTATTTTGCGGTCCTGCAGAGTCTCTCAAAGGGCATGCTGATCGCGCTCGACATCGAGGACAACACGCGCCGCGCCGCCGGAGCGTAGGCGGACCGTCGGTCTTGCCGCTGACGCGCCCGCATGTTAGAATTCTTGGCGCTGGATGCACTGGGGGCTCGTCCAATGGTAGGACGACTGACTCTGGATCAGTTGATAGAGGTTCGAATCCTTTGCCCCCAGCCTAGCATATACCGCCGATGAGGCGGTATTTTGCTGTGTTCAGGCCATATATGGGGGGTCCGGAACGAGCCGAAAATCAATCGCGGGTGCGATTGGGTGCAATTGGGTGCAACTGCGGAATGGCAACGGCTATTGGTGTCACGATTTCATCCATGACGCTGGCCGCCTGGCCCTGCATGTCTGTTGTTAAATGAGCATAGATACTCAGCGTGATGCTCGGATT
>JBGPAT010000102.1:0-8151 GCA_041480885.1 Anaerolineae bacterium | reverse complement strand
CGCGCCAGCAAGGCATCGGCGATGAGCGACCGATGACAGCGCCACGGGACCGCCTCCGCACACATGATGACTGTGCGCTTTCCGCGGGCAAGATCGATAAGGGCTCCAATGCCTGACTGAAACTCCGCGGTCTGCATTTAGTCTGCGAAGCCCCGAAAGGACGAATTCTTCCAGCCGGTGTTGATGGATGCCTCCGTCGTGTGCCGCAGGCCCCCGAGTTGTTTCAGATGCGCATATCCGATGTTACAACCTCGTAGGTTCCGCTCCAATTCAGCTGCGTTGAACTGAGGGTTATGGCGCGACCCGGGAATCGTACGCACGTCGACGACCAATTGGATCGCATACGACTGAAGGATATTGATAAACTCAGCGAGAGAGTGTGTTGAGTGCCCAATGTAGTAGATTTTGGATTTCATAGGACGCATTGCTATGTGCAGTCTGCCCAGGAGTCCATGGAAACATGTATGTCATTCGCCGATGACCAGGAGTAAGTCATAAGCAGCGTTGCCGTGGGCGCTGGTGCACTGAGGAAACCATGTCTACTCGGCGATTAGCGTGGTTGATGCTGCAGGTGCCTCAGGTCGCTCCCTCTTCGAAACACAAGCACTTTGGGAGCAGCGCTCCTGGCTGTCCACACCAGCCCTCAGGATCCGCGTGGGCAAAATCGTCGATTGCCGTCGTCAGAACCGGGGCCCGAGCCAGTAGGGATCCACAAGCGTAGCCAGAACCCCCCAAACCGACCCAAGCACTGCTCCTCCGATGACGTCGCGCGGATAGTGAGCGCCCACATACATCCGTGTGAGACCCACCAGGAGGGCGATTGCGTACACAGCGACAGTCCCTCCAATCCCGAGCTGGAATCGGTGGCTGAACAACGTCATCAGAAAGAATGTCTGAGCGGTGTGACCGCTGGGAAACGATCGACCGAGTTCCCGCCAACCGATGACCCGCGTTGCCTCAAGCGTGAGAAAGGGGCGGGCACGATCGGTCAACGACTTGATTATCTCGACAAGCAGCCACAATGTAAGCGTGCCAAAGATTACCTCAGCGGCCAAGCGGTGGTAGTTCAGTAGGAAGAATAACGCGGCCGAGAGGAAGGCGGTCCCCATATTTCCCAGCTGTGTTGCCAGCCACATGAGACGATCCAGCCACTTGGGATGGTAGCCCCGAATGTTCAAGAGCAGGAAGCCCCAGGTATCCAGGCGCTGGCCGGCTGACCACACCAGTGACAGAGCGATCAAGGCGAAGAGGAACAACATGCCCATCAGTGCCCGCTGGGCCAGCAGAGCTACGAACAGCGCCGCCCGGGACGCTTGCGGCAGCCAAATCAGAAACACGGTCAGTGCAGTCAGCAGACCCACGAGGACCGCAGGCCGTCGATATGCAGACCAACCCCGGCGCATGCGCGCCACAGCTGGTGGGGGAGTCTCATTCAAGTCGCTATTCAGGGGGCACCGCCTCGCGGTCAGCGGCCGGTGAAGCCGCGGGCTTTCTCCGCATCGCTGCATCGGTTGCGCCGACCATGACGGCGAGGGCTCGTGGGTGAATCACAGCCGTTACAGATCCCTGCTCAAGAAGGGCGCCGTCGGCAAGCACTGGCATTTGCGGATGCGAACGGATCGTTAGCCGATTGACGCGGTAATGTTTGATGTGAGCATCATCTACTGCGCCGGCGGCGGACTGCATGGCATAGGAGATCAGGTTCAGCTTGCTCATGTCCGAAAAGATGAATAGGTCCAGCCGGCCGTCATTGCAGGATACGTTCGGGTCAATCTTGAAGTGCGGCCCGAGATATGGCATATTGGCGATCAACACCATATACGCACTCGTGTCGAGGCGATGACGCCTATTCAGAATCGCCCGCACGCGCGAAGGCGTAGAAGCCACAAAGGTGGAAAGTAGATTTCCAATCTGCGTCAGATCGCCGTGCTGGACGTCGTCCGCAACCGTATACAGATCGGACAACAGACCCAATGCCGCAGCTTCCAGAAACCAGTGACGGGCCCGACCGCCGCGAAGATATCCAACGTCGATCTTCAGCCGGCGGCCCTCGCGCAGGAGCGCAACGGCCTCCGCAACTGTGGTGGGGATCCCGAGGTTAAGGGCTAGATTGTTTCGCGTGCCGGTGGGAATGATGCCGAGGGTGGCAGAACTGCCTACCATGGCTCCGGCGACGCTATCAACGGTTCCGTCACCGCCTGCCACGACGATCAGCTTGATGCCCCCGCTGATTGCGCCCCGCACAACGGTTTCAACCCGGCTGTCTGGGCGCACCATATAGACCTCCGGCAGCATGTTGCGGCTCTGCATCTCCGTCAGAATATTGGCGAGCTGCTGCGGCGATTCTTCCGGCCGGCCGGAGATTGCATTAAAGATGAGTTTTGCCCGCAGCGGGCGCTGAGTGGATTGCTTCTTGGCCATTCTTGCTTTCCTACCCGTGCCGATGCTCGCCTTGGGCCATGTCTTCATTCGGCCCTACGTCAGCGGCTGCCGCGAACGCCACTGCTGAGGCTGCGCGCCTGTCCCGCAACTTCCTGGCTAGAAAGTACATCCCCTGTCCGATGAGCAGAGCGAGTATGCCGTATACCCACCAGGGCAGGTTGCGCCCGAAGAAGAGCACGTACAGAAACGGGGCGACGTTCGCGCACAGGAAGGCGGCGCTCCAGATCAGAATCTCATTCGTGTGCCGTCTGGCGAGCGCCCGGAGCATACGAAATAGTGAGTAGTAGAAAAGCGGCACCGAAACAAAGTAGATGACCAGAAAGACGACCGGATCGACGTTATAGATGTCGCGAGCCGTCTGCATCAGCGGCTGGATCTTGGAGAGGACGAACGAGAACGGATCCATGCCATCGCCCTTCAGTCCACAATCATCATTTCTGTGTGCTGCCGGCTCATAGTTGGCAGAAGGAAGGGCATGGCGGCGGAACATGCGATCGCGCCGCACATGCTTGAGCGTGCGGGCTTCCCGCCCATTGCCCTGCGATTGCGTGCCTCATTTTGGCGCGTGCCCGCCCGCGCCACCCAGGCGACGGTGACGGCACGCCCGGCGCGGGCAAAGCACAGGCGGAAGGCGAGGTCGCGGTCGTCGACAAGGCGAGAAGGAGGAGGCAAGCGAGGCCCTTGGATGACAGATTCTAGATTGAGGAATTGCAGGGCAAGTATACATCGTGGGCGCGCAGACCCACGCACCTGATGGTGCCCAGGTGCTCATGGTCGAACGAGCGCTGGCAACTTCGATGGCCGGGTGGTGACTGCTTTGCCGTGCCGGCGCCTCGTGCTGGAAAACAACGAGGAACAAGAGATGGTCTCCGGATCTTGCGAGAAATCAATGAGTAACGATCCCGGGATTGCAGATTGAAGATTGCAGATCGGATAGAGACTGGAGCGGACTGAAATGGAGGTGCACAGCCTGGCGCTGGCTGCCGCCTGCAGCACGCCGGATGGAACATGTTGCTCGCGGTAGGAGGGTTTGTTTGGACGGTACAAACGGCGATTTAGCCTGCGCGCGCATAATTCTCTTTCAATTCAAATCCTCCTGGCGACTCCGGCCCTCGAGCTGGAGGAGTAGGCAATGGCGGCGTGTGGCCGCCTAGCCCGAGCGATATAGCGCTGGACAACCTCGGGCCGAAGGCGGACGAGGGGGCGACGTCGAGGGGGCTGGCTTCCACGCCTTGTGGCCTCGAAGTGCGCAACGGCAGCTCGAAGCTGCCTTGCGCGATGCGCAATGCGTCGCGGACGCGGTACGAGGTTTCATCGCGGGCGGGTTGTGGGGGGCAAGGTGTTCTCTTCTGATTGGGCATGCGGATTCTTCCGGACGCAACGCCAGCGGTGGGTGGGGGGTCCAGAAGCATTATATAGAACTTATGTTCTGTCGTCAAGCAAAGAGTTCGTTCGCCGTTGTACATGGTTGTACACGGATTACGGTGTTTTGCAAAAAGCGGTATCTAAGGCCCTTTTTGGAAAGGGTGCGGAATGGTGCAGTAGGCTGGCAGCGCCGAGGATCGGCGGAAGGACGAATCCTCCGTATATCCTGCGGACAGGCTTACGCGCATCCCGGAGCGGCGCGGCGCCAGACCCCTCCGCCGCGCCTAATCTCCCGGCGCCTTGAAGGTGGCGGGAACGCAGGTAAAGCCCAGGCCGAGCGAAAGTGAGTCTTTGACGCCGTCCTGGCGCGGGTTGAACTTGCCGGAGGCGTCGCGCAGGTCCAAGTCGGGAGAGAAGGCGGCCTTAAGCAGGATGTTATTCTGGAGCTCCTGCACGGAAATGTTGCCGTTTTTGTCCCCGTCAAGAGCCTGGAGGAGGAGAGTCGTGGGGGCGCCGCACGCGGCCGGGCAGCCTTCGTCAGCGCCGACGATCTGGTTGAGGCCGGCGGCCAGAGCCGGGAGGATCGCGGCCTGGAACTCACTTTCGGGAATGCCGCCGCCCAGCTTGCCGTTCGTGCAGCCAGTCGCGATTGCATCTGCCTCGACACGTACCCCGATCAAGTCCACCTGAACTGGCACGCCCATGACGATGATCTGGATGCGGGCCGTGCCCGGACCGCCTGCGAAGTGGTTATTTGTCATTGAGCCGGTGAGCACGGAGTCGGTGGGTGCGGCGGCATCCAGGGTGAACTGGTCCGAGCCGTCAAATTTGGGTGGTGACTGGGTTGGTTGCCCACTGAAGAGTGACCAGGAGGCTCCGGCGCTGCCTGCCTGCACAACGTGAAGCATCACCACCTGACCAGCGTTGATCACCTCGTCCGCAGCGGACTGCAAATCAAGGCCGGGTGACAAGGACACAAGCGTGGCGAGCGCTCGTCCAAAGAGGTTGTCGGGATGTGAATCCCCGTCGATGTCCAGAGCGTAGGTCTGAGCCTGCTCCTGCGTCGTCGGCCACAGCAGTTTGTTGCTGACGAAGTGATAGCGTACGCTTGGGACAGGAGTGAGGTCCACGGGGCTTGCCGGTATCGGCGATGAGGTGGCGGTCGGTGCCGCCTGAGGCGGCGTTGCGCATGCTGCCAGGAGCAGCAACGAAACCAGGCTGGCAAGTAAGCTCTTCCTATTCATGAGTGATCTCCTTGGTCTAGTAGCTCTACTTGGCGCGTCCGGCCCAGGAGCTCGAATGGCCGACCTCGCCAACCAGAAATGCACGCATTTGATCCGACCAGACTTAGGCGTGAAGGCCTGCTGCGCGGTCGTTACTGTTCGCGGTCGACACGTTGACCGGCAGACCCACCAGCCGAGAGCGTGTCAGTGGGGAGGATTCTTTCCCACTGACACTGGGGCTGTGTGGTGGAAGCGAAGCGTCTTCTATTTTGTGGGGCAGCCGCCCGCTGGCGCCGGGATAATATCGCCCGGGTGCTTGTCGTGTCCGTTCAAACCGTTGGTAGAAATCGTGATTTCTACGTAGGGGTTCTTCGCACTTCCGGTGTGGTGGCAAATCGTGATCTTGCCGCCCGCGCTGTTGGCATCCACGCTGTTAGAAGTCCCGCCGGCGGCGTTCACGGTCATTGGCGCTACGAAAACGCCATTTGGCGGAGCAAACACGGTGTAGGTGCCGTCCTTATCGAGCATGTTCATTTCGCCCGCTGACTCCAAGGCCCCGGTAAAGTCCGAAAAACGTGCCTGGCTGCGCAAGATAGCTGCGATGGTTTGGCACGAGGCGGGCTTGGCTTCGGCTCCGCCTGTAGCTGCGACCGCCGGCTGAGACAGTGTCTGGTCGATCACGTGAATCACACCGTTGCAGGCAACGATTTCCGACCCAACGACATTCACCTTGCCATTCAGAGCTGACACCTCTGAGCACGTCAGCGAGTGATCGACTATATGGTAGGTTAGAACGTCACGGAGTTTGGCAGTGTCAACGACTGGCGCTCCAGCCGAGCCTGGCGCGCTCTGCTGGCTCACTTTCTGCTGCGGGGTACAGGTCGTCAGGCCAACGGCCACGAGAACGACCAGGGATAGCACCGCTTTCGTGTTGGCGGGTAAGACATGCTTGGTTGTGTTCATGTCTATTCCTTCCTTCATGGTATTTGAGGCTCGCGAATGACGACGGATGCGGCTGCTCATCAAAACGAGCGGGAGTCACCGCGAGTGGCTCACCGGCTTGGCAGCATAAGGACCCCGTCGCAATGGTGCAAG
The DNA here is from genome assembly GCA_041480885.1 of Anaerolineae bacterium. GTDB lineage: Bacteria > Chloroflexota > Anaerolineae > Anaerolineales > Villigracilaceae > Fen-1038. Next base: position 2,026 of record JBGPAT010000102.1, on the reverse strand, counting down.
CGCCGCAATCGTACGGAGATCCTGCAGAGCAAGGCAGCCGAATGCGGGCGGTGTGTATCGATCACCCGCCCGCATGGCTGATTCCAGAATCTTCTAGGCCCGTCTTCCTCGGAGCAGGTTGACGATTGCCAGCAGGATCACAGAGCCCACAAGCGTGAACAGCATGGTTGGGAGCGTGATCGCGTCATTGATGGTCCCAACATGGAATATGGGGCTCAGGAAGTAGCCCGCCAGGAAGGCACCTACGACGGCGACCACGATATTGATCAGCAGGTTGGAGCGGTCGTGCATGAGTTCGGTCGCGATCCAACCAATGATTGCCGCTGCGATGAGATAGATGATCAGGTTCATGTTGTTCTCCTTTTGTGATTCTGAAAGTGAGAAAACGTCATTTCAAGATGATGATATTGTCTTCGGGCGCCGGTGACTATCAGCGTGAGGCTGATTTATGTGTAAGCGCATGATTAGGTTGGTTGTCCGTGTTTGTCCTACACCGGACAAGAATGCTGATCTTGCGTGCTGCACGACAGCTGCGCAGATGTAACAGGTCGAGAGATGGTGGTCACCGTGGTGTTCGCCAAGCGAAAACACACCGCAGCCGATGGACGGTTGGCCAAAATCCGTAAAGGAAGCAGGAAACAAATCGCCGGAAGGTCGCCGCAAATCTCGGCGACCTTCCGGTTCTTGTTCCCAACGATCACAAGTCCGTCTTGCCTGCTGGCCATTTGCTCGCTGGATCTGGTGCGCTCGTTCCGGCGGCATTTGCCCGGGTGAAACTACCCAGGCTTGTATTGGCTTGCCAACAATCTAGTTATGGCCGCCGACAACATTGTGATCCAGCGTAACCGCAGTCTGGGCCAGCAATCTGCCGTGCCAAGAAGCGCCAGTTCGCAGGTGGATTGCGGTCTTGGCTAGCGCGATTCCCTCGCCATGGGCTGTAGTTCCCAGTGTTATGCCACTACCACCAGCGACCTGCCAAAAAATGTTCTTGGCCAGCGCGCCACCACTTAGGATCATCCTTACGCCTGAACCCAAGGTGAGATTTCCCGAAATCTGGAAGATCCAAACAGCGGTTGGCCCGCCGCTGAGTGTGAAATTGCTGAAGGCTACAACGCTGGTTCCCCATTTGTAAAGTCCGGGCGTCAGGGTTCTGCCGCCAATGTTTCCGGCGCCCAAGTTGACGTGATTGGGGTTTGGTCGTCCGGCAGCGTTGGTGTAAGCGGTGTGCATGTTGCTTATTGCCGTAGTCAGCATGGAAGGGGTAGGAGACGTATAGTTGGCTGCATAGATTCTTCCAATGACTTGCGTCGATCTCGAAAACCTCCCGGAAGCATCTTTTACCAACCCAAATCCCGTAATGGCGGCCGCCGCGATCGGGCTAACTCCCATATTGCCGGTGATATGGGAGGTCGGAACATTTGTGATTCCGGATTGTGACAAGACCGTGAAAATGCCCGCCATTCCAAGATTTACCGGTGCTTGGGCTGCCAGGGTGCCGGCCGCACGTGCGGTTTGCCCTGTGCCCAACGTGAGCGTCAGCACTAGCGCGGCCATCACAAACAGGCGCGTGCTCCCAGCAAATGGACGTGCTTTTGAGTTGTTCATGCGAAATTCTCCTTTTGTTGAAACCTTCTGCCAGCCAGTGGACTGGTGCAGTCTCAGGCTCTCTGCGATCCACTAGGACTTGCTGTGTTGCCGATCGTGTGCGTGCTGTGGATCCTGCGGGTGATGGTGGATAAGACGAGGTGCTGTTTCAAGATCAGGATAGTCCTTTGGGGCGCCGGTGACTATCAGCGTGAGGCTGATTTGCATGTAAGCCAATGACTAGATACGCTGTCAGCGTTTGTCCTACACGGGACAAGTACGCCGATCCGGTGTTCAGCGCGGCAGCTGCGCAGACGTAAAAGGCCGAGAGATGGTGGTCACCGTTGTGTGCGCCAAGCGCACCGCACCGCAGCCGACCGACGGTTGGCCAGGATCCGTGAAGCAAGCAGGAAACAAATCGCGGGAAGGTCGCCGCAATTTG
>JBGPAT010000101.1:0-8152 GCA_041480885.1 Anaerolineae bacterium | reverse complement strand
CGGAGATGAAATCAGGTGCGGCCCGACTCATGTGGTGGTGCATGCCGTTGACCGGCCTGATGAACAAGGTCCCCAGGTGGACGGACGATGAAATGAATGACACTGTCGCACTCGCCATCATTGGAGGATCCGGCTTGTATGAATTACCGGGCCTCGAAAACATCCGGGAATATGATATTGATACGCCGTTCGGCAAGCCGAGCGCGAAGATCCGCCTGGGGTCGCTCGAGGGTCAGCGGGTGGCGTTCCTGGCGCGCCACGGCGACGGTCACCGCCTAACGCCGACGGAAGTCCCCTATCGCGCCAATATCTTCGGCCTGAAGTCCTTGGGCGTTGAGCGCATCGTGAGTATCAGCGCTTGCGGTTCGCTGCGAGAGGATCTCGCGCCGGGGCATATCGTCGTACCGGGCCAACTCTACGATCACACCCGCGGGCGTAGCACGTCCTTCTTTGAGAAGGGCTTGGTTGGACATCTGAGCGATCCCAATCCGTTCTGCGAGGATCTTTCGGATCAGGTAGAGCGAACCGCGCGGGCTGCGGATGGGCAGGTTCACCGGGGCGGTACATTTATCACCATCGAGGGTCCACGTTTTTCGACCAGGGCTGAATCGAATCTCTTCAGGTCTTGGGGCATGTCCCTGATCGGCATGACCACGTCACCCGAGGCCTTTCTCGCCCGGGAAGCCGAGATGTGCTATGCAGTCATGGCTCACGTGACCGACTATGACGTCTGGCGCGAGAGCGGTGCGCCGGTGACCGTAGAAGTGGTCGTACGGACGTTGAACCAAAACGCGCGATTGGCGCAAGAGGCCATACGAATTCTGGCCCGCGATCTCTCGCCAGATCGAACTTGCGACTGCGAGACAGCCCTGGCGGGCGCTCTGATAACCCGTCCCGACGCGATTCCGGAGGCGACCCGAGAGCGATTGCGGCTTCTCATCAAGAAGTACCTCCCGATCTAGTCGAATGCGACCGGCGAACATGACACTGGGGGAGCGCGGTTTCACCACTCTCCAGCGCGCGACTGTGTTGGCGGCGATATTCGTCTTCACCTACGTGATCCATGCTGTTAGCCCCGTGACCACCAGCACCGACTCGGCGTGGACATTCCACGTGGCTGCCAGCATCCTGCGCGAGCACAATTTCAATCTGGACGAGTACCGCAATATCATCGACCTGCACCTTGACTACCGCATGCGCGTCTTTGGGGGCCACATCTACTCGTACTATCCGGTGGGAACACCACTGCTCGTGGCCCCGGCCGTCTGGATCGCGAACCAAATTTATCCACTTACCCACTCAACGGATTTCTTCACATATCTGGCGCAGCATGCCCCAGATAGTCGCACAGCGAGACTGGAGAAGCTCCTGGCCTCGGGCGTCGTGGCGCTGTCCGCCGTCGTCATGTACCTCATTGCCCGATGTCAACTCCCAGTGATGCCATCTCTGGCCCTGACTGGCATCTTTGCGTTCTCAACCTCCATGTGGTCAACTGCGAGCCGGGCGTTGTGGCAGCACGGACCGTCGGTGTTGTGCCTGAGTTTGGCCCTATACCTGACGATCTTGGCAGCTAGAAAGCCATCTGCGATTCCTTTCGTGGGTCTGATTCTAGGATTTGCCTACGTGATCCGCCCCACGAACAGCCTAGCTGTAGCCCTCTTCGGCATTTATTTCCTCATCAACTATCGCCGCCAGACATGGTTCTACGCCGCCGGTGTTCTTGTCGTCCTGATACCGTACGTGACGCAGAATTGGGTGGTCTACCAGAATCTCTTTCCCCCATACTCCTATCAGCTCTTCGAGAGACTGGCAACACCCGCCACATTCGGCGAAGGCCTTGCAGGTACTTTGATCAGCCCTGGCCGTGGGCTGTTCGTGTTCACGCCGGTGTTCTTGTTCTCCATATGGGGCGCGGTATTAGCGATCAGGAAGGGTGGCTTCTCAGCTTCCAATCTTGATCTCTATTTGATCGCGATCGTACTGGGTCAATGGATCGCAACATCGCTATTTGAGGATTGGGGAGGCGCCTGGTCGATCGGACCGCGTTATTTCGTCGATGTCATCCCATTCATGATCTATTTTCTGGTGCCCCTGTTCCAGTCGCATGCCCTGCTCAGGGGCGCTTTGAAATATGCATTTCTGAGTGCTGCGCTCTTCAGCACCTTCGTGCAAATTCGTTGCGCGACCAGCATCGATCCTTTCATGTGGAACGGGAAGCCCAGGGCACTTGTGGATGCGCCCCAACGGAAGTGGGACTGGGGTGACTTGCAGTTTCTGCGGGGACTCTGCAAGAATAATCCGTTGGAAGGTCGGGCTCCCGCCTGCTGGTTTGAAATCAGTGACTGATCTTCGAGAGCGCCGCCTCCTAGTCTTGGCGGCGGTATTCCTGTTTTTGTACTGCCTCATCCTGACGCTTTCGCCCGCCGTGCGGGAGAAATCTTGGGATGTCTCCTACCACTTCTCGCAGTGGATCGGACTACTTGTGTGGATGGCGGTTTTTCTTTTGGGTCACCGATTCCTTGCCCGACGGTTGCCAGATCGCGATCCGTATCTTCTCCCCCTGGCATCGTTGTTGAGCGGCTGGGGGATCTTGACTATTTGGCGGCTTGATCCGAGCTTCGGGCTCCGGCAAGCGGTCTGGCTTGCGATCAGCATCGCGGCGCTATTGGCCATTGTCACCACGGCCGATGATCTGAGTTGCCTCCGCAGGTACAAATACATCCTCCTGGCTGCAGGGCTGTTCCTTACGGCGCTCACCCTGATCCTGGGCACCAATCCCACCGGTGCCGGGCCGCGACTCTGGCTGGGCTGCTGCGGCTTGTACCTGCAACCCTCCGAACCGCTGAAACTCCTGCTGCTTGTGTATTGGGCGGCTTATCTCGCGGACCGCATTCCCATCCGCATGCGCATCTTCCCGTTGCTGCTGCCGACTGCCTTTGTCACGGGAATCGCCTTGCTCCTGCTGATTGTTCAGCGCGATCTCGGCACGGCCAGCATATTCATTGTTCTGTACACTGCTGTCTTGTACATTGCGACTGGCAAGAGCCGGGTACTTCTCGCGACATGTGCTGCACTAACCTTGGCTGGTCTTACTGGCTTCTTCGTCGTCGACGTGGTCCACGCACGTCTTGAGTCCTGGGCCAATCCGTGGAATGACCCGAGCGGCACGTCGTATCAAGTTGTTCAGTCTCTGTTGGCAATTGCAAATGGTGGCGTGTTCGGACGCGGACCCGGCATAGGCAGCCCGAGTCTTGTCCCGGTGGCCCACTCAGACTTCATTTTCGCGGCGATTTCGGAAGAGGCGGGCCTGCTCGGTTCAATCGGCCTCCTAGGCACGTATGCCTTGCTGCTGACGCGTGGGCTGATCATTGCACTCCGCGCTCCGGACACATTCCGGCGGTTGCTCGCCGCGGGACTCACCGCTTACGTCGGCATCCAAGCAATCGTAATCATTGGCGGCAACGTACGACTGCTGCCGCTAACCGGAGTCACCCTCCCATTTGTGTCGTACGGAGGTTCCTCGCTGCTGACATCGCTGATTGCCACGGGGCTTCTGCTGGCGATCAGCACCCACGCGCGTGGTCAGCCGGCACCTCTCGCATCCTTTCGACCATACTACGTTTTGGCAGCCGCCTTGGGAGCAGGCTTGCTGGGTATCGCCTTTTCGCAATCATGGTGGGGAATCATCCGTGGCACGGACCTGCTCAGCCGAACCGACAACCCCCGCCTTTCAATCGCAGACCGCTACGTGCCCAGAGGGAGTATTTTCGACAGGAACAACCAGGCAATCGATGTCACAATAGGAACAAGCGGCTCGTTCAAGAGATCATATGATTATCCACCCTTGGCACCCGTCGTTGGCTACATTCATCCCACGTATGGCCAAGCCGGCTTGGAGGCCTCGCTGGATGATTATCTTCGCGGGCTGCAGGGGAATCCCACAAGCCTCGTCTTCTGGGACCGGCTCGTCTACGGCACAACTCCCCCGGGCTTGGACGTCAGACTGAGCATCAGTCTGACACTCCAGGCGCAGGCCGATCGCGCACTTGGATCCTTCAAGGGGGCTGTGGTGTTGCTCAACGCATCGACTGGCGAGATCCTGGCCATGGCTTCCCATCCAATCTACAACCCTAACCAACTCGATGCCTTGGGCTCCCTTTTGGCGCGGGACCCAACTGCGCCCCTGCTCAATCGTGCTGCCCAAGGCGCCTACCCAACTGGGACAGTTTTCGCCCCGTTGATGAGCCAGCTTGAATCGGGCGGACCCCCTGGCAATACGGCAATGGTTGCTCTCTATCAGAAGCTCGGATTCTTCTCGGCGCCGCAGATCCGCATGCCGGTGGCAGCACCTTCATTGCAAGACTCGAACGCTCAGACCCTGCGGCTCAGCCCGCTGCAATTGGCAGTCGCCGCGGCTTCCGTGAGCAACAAGGGCACGCGACCTGCCCCCCGTATCGCGCTGGCTGTGGATACTCCGCAGCAAGGATGGGTTGTGCTACCCGCGCTGGGCGACGCAGTCCCCGTTTTCTTTCCTGACGTTGCCGAAAGGTTGGCGGACCAGTTCGCGGCGCGGTACCAGCCATACTGGCAGTGGACAGGAGCGGCGCCCGCGAGCGCGACGCCTGCCAGCTGGTATGTCGCTGGGACCATGCCCAATTGGAAGGGCACGCCCCTCGCGCTGGTTGTGCTGCTCGAGGCAAACTCGCCGTCCGAAGCGCAGCGCATCGGTCAGCAAATACTCCAATTCGCGATCAGGCCATGAAGGACTGCGAGCCGCTATCTTGAGGCACTTCGCTACGGGCAGCTGTAGCTCTTGCCCGAGCCGTCCTTCTTGATCTCGACTATTTTCCCCTCAAACACGGTCACATCCGCAGCCACGGAATCGGTCTCCTGATCCGTGACTGAATATTCGCCAGGAAAGAATTCCTGCAGATTATCTGGTGCCCCGCCTCGATTGGCCAGAATCACACCCGTTGGGTTTACCAACATGTCGTGTGCGGTGCAGTTTCGTATATAGGCGGGTAGTGCTGGCGCTACACTCACCACTGGCAAGCTAATCGAGCTGCCGGCAACCGTCGTGTAGATGGTCTTCGTCGTCAGCCAACCAAGAGCCTTTGACGAATTCGGAAGGGCGACATAAAGCCATGACCCGTCTTCATTGCGACCTTGGGCAAGGGTCGATTGGCCGTCCAGGATCGCGCCCACCGTGTCATATTGCGGGCCTGGACCCCGCCGGATGTTGAGCCGCCCGCCCGCGACCCGGACGGTTACGGAAATCGTCGTGGGGCTGCCGCTGGTTGCTATTGCAGACGGAGCCACGGTTTGGGTGGCTGACGCCGACGGCATCGCCGTGTCCGTGCCGGTCTGAGCAGGCGGCGCAGCCGGGAAGACGGAGCTCGTAATACCAGGCACCGCCAGCTGATTTCCTGTCGCCCCACTGGTGACTATGGACAATGGCAGATTGCATGCGAACACTGCCGGCAAAGCCGTGTAGGCTATCCACGGCACCAAGCGGCGCCGGAGTCTGAGCATTGGATCATCCGTCCTCGTGGCTGAACCTCCTGGCATCCACGCGCGGCCCACTCATAAAACCAGCCCGTTCTATGAACGGGCTGGTAAGCTTGGTCTGCGTACTATGTACCGTCGTCCACATCTTTTGTGGTATAGCCTGGTCCACCTTTGAAGAAATCGTAGTTGGGCTTTATGTCCTGCCGAAAGTCGACCACCTCGCCAGCAGCCAACTGCCGCGTCGTTTCCAGCCGGATTGGCTTGCCAAAATGATTGGTTGCCTCAAAATGACCCTTGAGGTCCTTCTTGCTGATGTACTCGCCTCCCTTGGCCGTGTAGGCTGCGGGAACTTCATCTTCCGGGAAAATGGCCGCGTATGGACACTCGGGAATGCAGGCGCCACAGTCAATGCAGGTGTCAGGATCAATATAGATCCATGGCCATTCTTCTTTCGGAAACCCAGGCACCATGCACTCAACAGGGCACACTTCTATGCAACCGCGGTCCCGAACGCATAAGCTGGTGATGATGTGTGTCATCGTTCCTCTCCTTCTGCGATATTGGCATCCGAGGACTCCTATTATATCTGCGTTTGCAGGTTGTGCAAGTCAAAGTCTGCCCTGAGGCTGGGCGAGCGGCGTGCCACGACCGGTGAGTCTTTCGCACGCTGAAGGGCAATCAAAAAGCCGGGCTGATGCCCGGCTTTTCATCGTTAAGCGACCCCTTATTTGGCAGCGAAACGGCTCGCCACAGCGTCCCAGTTCACCACATTCCACCAATTCGAAACGTATTCAGCACGCCGGTTTTGGTACTTCAGGTAATAGGCGTGTTCCCAGACGTCAATGCCGAAAACCGGCGCCGTACCATCCGAAAGGGGGTTATCCTGGTTCGGCGTCGAGACGACGGTGAGCCCACCGCCCTTCTTCACAAGCCATGCCCATCCCGAACCAAAACGTCCGTTGGCCGCTTTCTCAAACTCAGCCTTGAAGTTGTCAAAGGACCCGAGCGACGCGGTGATGGCTTTCAAAAGTTCACCCTTCGGGGCTCCGCCTGCCTTGGGGGCCATGATGTCCCAAAACATGTTGTGATTCCAAGCCCCGCCGCCATGATTGCGGACGGCCATCCGAATATCCTCGGGTATGGCGCTCAAATCCCTGAGCAGTGCCTCAAGCGACTTGCCTGCCAGCTCGGGATGTTTCTCAATGGCCGCGTTCAAGTTCGTGACGTACGCCGCGTGATGCTTGTCGTGGTGGATCGTCATCGTCTGCGCGTCGATATAGGGTTCCAACGCGTCTACTGCGTAAGGTAACTTCGGAAGCTCGAATGCCATGAATCTCTCCTTTATGGGCGGTCCGCTTAAAATGCGGATATTTATGACAATTATCATAAAAATCATAGTCGATTGCCAAGTGGATGTCAAGAATTGCGGCCATCCCGTTAATAGATCGCTTACATACGCTTGGTCTCGGATCGTTTCGCGCGGACAGGTATACTTGCCCCACCCCTGTCCACCACCCCGCTCCGCATGAAACCCTCTCGCCCGAACATGGTTCTCCCTGTTGCGCTGTTTGTTGCGATCCTCGCGGTGTCAACCGCCTCGATTCTGATCCGGTTTGCGCAGGAAGAGGCCTCCTCATTGACCATTGCCGCGCTGCGCCTGACTTTCGCCAGCGCCGTGCTGGCACCGGTGGCACTCACTCGCTACCGTGCTCAACTCGCGGCCGTGACGCGGCGAGAACTCGTCCTGGCGTGCATCTCGGGACTGTTTCTTGCAGTCCATTTCGCGACCTGGATATCCTCCCTCGCATATACCACTGTTGCGAGCTCGGTAGTTCTGGTGAGCACTGGCCCCCTGTGGGTGGCCTTGCTCTCCCCAGCCTTCCTCGGGGAGCACGTCTCGCGCCCGGCGCTGTTTGGTCTGGGCCTGGCGATTGTGGGTGGAAGCGCGATCGCCATAGCGCCAGCGTGCTCGTGGCATCTCGGACCAGTCTGTCAAGGCTTCGTCGCGGTCTTCCACGGACGAGCACTCTGGGGCAACTTTCTTGCGCTTGCAGGCGCGTGGGCCGTCTCCGGCTACCTCATCCTGGGTCGGCGCCTGCGTCAGTCCATGCATCTTATCCCCTATATATTTCTTGTGTACAGCTTGGCAGCGCTGATTCTGCTGCCCGTCATGTTCGCGACTGGCGGCACGCCCTTTGGCCTCCCGTCGATAACCTACGTGTGGCTTGTGCTGCTCGCACTTGTGCCGCAGCTTATTGGACATTCAACGTACAACTGGGCGCTGCGATTCCTGCCCGCGTCGATCGTGGCGGTAACCACTCTGGGCGAACCCATAGGATCCGCAGTACTGGCATACTTACTATTGAGCGAAGTGCCGGGCGCATTCACGCTGGCGGGCGGGGCTCTGGTTCTGGCCGGCATCTATCTTGCAGCGCGGCACTCGGGCCAGGTCTCCGAGCCAGCCGCTTGACTTGTTCGAGCGGGGGAGAATCGCGATTCCACAGAATGCATGGACCGCACAGCGGGCTGCAGCCGGCTCGGGCCGATTGCTGGAGTTGTGCAGTGGCTGCACAACTGGATGCAGGCAAGATGGCCACGGTTCCCTTTGAAGTCCGCCCATCCACAATTGCCGGTATGGGAGCGT
>JBGPAT010000100.1:0-8198 GCA_041480885.1 Anaerolineae bacterium | reverse complement strand
GCAGCCACGTCATCCTCGGACCAGCGCCCTCCGATATCCCCTGTTGCCCGCACCCCAATGGCAGACAGTCTGTCGCGGCTTCAGGAAATCGCATTCTCAAAATGGATGATCTCGGGCACGCGGTTGGCGGTCTCGATTGCGATCACGTCAATCCGCCAATGGGCAATTCCATTTTGCTGAGCATAGTGCTCGGCGCATGCGCGCATGTGCGCCTGCTTGCGGGGCGTAACCGCGATTTCCGGCGGTCCCAAAAACTCTGAGGTGCGCGCCTTGACCTCCACGAAGATGGTAAAGTCATCCTTGATGGCCACGAGGTCAATCTCGCCATACGGCGTGCGGACATTGCGGGCTTTGACCTCGTAGCCGTGTTCTGCGAGGTACTGCGCCGCAGCGTTCTCGCCCCATTTGCCCACTCGCTGGTTGCGGCTCATCTGGGATCGTTTTCCGGCACCGTGACCTTGCCAATACCACTGTCTGCCTTGGCAGGGCGGCGGCCTGAGACTAGGCGCTGATACTGCTCCAGCACTAGCTGGGAGGTGTTCTCGATAGCATACCGCGTGGAAGCCTCCCGGGCACGACGGCCCATTTCCTTGCGCAGGCCCGCATCCGATGATAGACGCGTGAGCTTGGAAGTGAATGCGGATTGGTCCTCTGATGTCAGGTATCCGGTCTTGCTGTCTTCGATGAGGTCACTGATGCCCGGGGAAGAAATGCCAAGCACCGGCAGACCAGACGCAAAAGCCTCTACGATCGATAGGCCGAAAGTCTCTGTCACCGAGGCGGTTACGAAGGCGTCACACGTCGCAAGGTACGCAGGGAGAGTTGCATACGGCACCATCCCCGTGAAGTGCAGCCGACCATTGATCCGCAGCTTGTCGGCGAGGCTGTGCAGATCGAGCGCAATCTGCTTCGGCCCGCCACCAATCACGATGAGGTGAACGTTGTCCAGCACCCGTGCCACGCCTGCGAACGCCTGCAGCAAGAACCGGAGGTTCTTCTCCGTGGCTACGCGGCCCGCATAGACCAGAAGAATGTCCCCCTCATTGAAGCCCAGGGCGGCGCGGCTCATGGGATTGGCTTGAACAAAATCCTGAAGCTGCACCCCGGAGGGAATGATCTCAATCGGGCTAGCAACGCCCAGGCCTCGAAGGACTGCGGCCGTGCCGGCCGAAGGCGAGATGACCAAGTCCATCGCGTCGCAGAAAGAGGGCATGTAAGCGCGCAGCAGGCCCGCACTTGCATTTCCTGGTAGGATCGGCAGGTATACGGGGGCATAAAGATCATAGCGGGTGTGGTTCGTAAACACCATTGGAATCCCACGGGGTGCACAATAACGCAATGCAAGCTGCCCGCTCAAAAAAGGGTGGTGGATGTGTGCAACGTCCATGGTCTGGAGCAATCTCCTGGCAGCAACAGTGTAGCGCAAAGCGAAATAGTAACCCGTGGATCCCAACGGCACACCGGGCGAGCGGACAACCCGCTCTTCCACGTCCGCTGTTGCACGGCCGCCGAAGGTGAATACGAATACTTTATGGCCGGCTCTTTCAAACTGCCTTTTGTTCAGTTCAATGTAATGGGTGACGCCACTGACGTGCGGCTTGTAAACGTCCGCCATCATGCCGATGCGCATGTTCAGATAGTACAGTCAAGGCAGGGGGATGTCAAGGCGGCATGGTAGAATCCCGTCTCCGAACAGGCTGCTGTGGTAAGACTGATCCTGCGTGACAAAGACTATGAGGTGAAACCAGGGATGACGCTTCTCTCCGCGCTGGAGAAGATCAACGTGCTACCCGAATCCATCATTGCGACGCGTGAGGGGGAGATGATCCTGGAGGACGAGATCCTGAAGGAAGGCGATGTCGTGAATCTCATTGCCGTGATATCGGGCGGTGGCAGGTGCTGAGCGAACGCGGGCGCTCAGCACCTGCCACCTGCTACGCTCGCTCCGCCCCGAGCAAACACGGACGGTCGTTCCCGACATGCGGGCTCATGGCTCTCGAATAGCAGTATTCTATGAAATGCAGAAAGTGCGGCCAGAAAGCCGCTGTCCACATGCGGCAGCACAGGCTTGCATTGTGCAAGGAACATTACCTGGAATGGCTGCCTGAACAAACTGAGCGGTTCATCGCGAAGTATCGCATGTTCGGCCATGAGGAGAAGATCCTCGTGGCAGTCTCAGGCGGCAAGGATTCTCTTTCTCTCTGGGATTTGCTGGTCCGGCTTGGCTACCAGGCGGACGGCCTCTACCTGGGACTTGGAATCGAAGGCGGAATCGGGTACTCGGATGCCTCCCACCACTTTGCGCGTAAATTCGCCGCTGAGCATGATCTTACGCTACACGTGGTCGATATCGAGCAGGAATATGGCCAATCCATTCCGCTTCTGGCGGGCATCAGCAGGCGCGGCCTGGGCAAACCCTGCGCCGTCTGCGGATTGGCCAAGCGACATGAGATGAACCGCATCGCCCGTGATATGGGCTATGACGTCCTGGCCACGGGTCATAACCTGGATGACGAGGCCGCGGTCCTGTTTGGTAACACGCTGCAATGGTCGGGCGAGTACCTGCTACGTCAGGGCCCGGTCTTGCCCGAGGCGCCGGGCATGGCTCGCAAGGTCAAACCGCTCTGCCGCTTCTACGAACGTGACATGACCGCCTACGCACTGCTGCGCGGGATTGAATACATCTATGAGGAGTGCCCCTACGCCGCCGGCTCGACATCGATCTACCATAAGGAAGTTCTCAACAGACTTGAAAACGACCGCCCGGGCTCTAAGTTGACGTTCTATCTGCAATTCCTCGAGGCGCGCCGACACGGTTTGTTCGCGTCCTATCAAGCGACGCCGCCCGAATTGCACGCCTGCGCCGCGTGTGGACAGCCCACAACTGCGCCCGGTCTGTGTTCCTTCTGCCGGATGATCGAGAAAGCAGTTCCCACAACTTGACAGCACTCCCGCGGATACGGCCTCCAGATTTGTAGATTGGACGGCGCACGTGAGGTCGACTAGGCGCAACTGCGGGATAGGTCGATGCGGGCGGAAATCGGGCGGAGCGGCGCCGGCCTGCCGTGGTTGCTGCGGGGCTTTTGGTCAGGCCGCTTCAAGGTAGCGATCGATCTCGTAGTCCGTGACTTGCATGCGGTAGTCGTCCCACTCCGCGCGCTTGGCACGCATGAATGCTTCGAAGGTGACCTCGCCTAAGGCGGTCTTCACGACCTCATCCCGCTCCAGTTCGTATAGCGCCTCAGCCAGCGATCCGGGCAGTTCGTTCACGCCCATTCTCTTCCGTTCCTCTGCACTGAGGTCATACAGGTTGATGTTGTTGAGCGGCGCGGGTGGGGTGAGGTTCTTGTCTATCCCGTCGAGGGCTGCGGCCAGCATCACGGTGAACGCCAAATAGGGATTCGACGACGGATCGGGGAAACGCAATTCGGCGCGTACTGCCTTATCACGGCCCGCCGTGTGACGCGGGATACGGACCAAGGCCGAGCGATTCTGCTGCGCCCAGCCGATGTAGACCGGGGCTTCGTAGCCGGGGACAAGACGCTTGTACGAATTAGCGGTCGGCGCCACGACGGCTGTCAGCGCGCGCGCGTGGGCCAGTTGTCCCGCAATGAAGGAGTAGGCCAGCTTCGACAGATGGACTTCATCCTTCGGGTCGAAGAACAAGTTGCTGCCCTTGGCGTCAAACACGGATTGATGGCAGTGCATGCCCGAGCCGTTGATGCCAAAGACCGGCTTCGGCATGAAGGAGGCTGTCAGTCCGTGCTGGTGAGCAATAGCCTTGACCGCGTACTTGAGCGTCAGGATATTATCGGCCGCCCTGAGCGCGTTGGAAAACTTGAAGTCGATTTCATGCTGGCCGCGTGCTACCTCGTGATGGCCGACTTCCACCTCGAGGCCCATCGAATTGAGAGCGGCCATCAACGCCGTGCGCACGTGGGCGGCTTCGTCATCGGATGAAAAATCAAAGTAACTGCCGTCGTCGTGCGGTGTCGGATGGACCCCGTTCCCATCGCTGCCCTTGAATAGAAAGAACTCAGGCTCCGCGCCGACGTTGTAGGTCCAGCCGCGTTTTTCAAGTTTGGCTAGGATCCGCTTTAGCGTCGCGCGCGGGTCACCCTCGAACGGATCACCCTCCGGCGTAAAGACGTCGCAGAAGACGCGAGCCCGGCGCAGTTCGGGTGACGTCCACGTAAGAACGGCATAGGTTTGGGGATCGAGAATCAGGCGCATGTCGCTTTCCTGAATCCGTGCGAATCCCTCGATCGATGATCCGTCAAACCAGACCCCATCCCTGAGCGCGTCCTCGAGGCCATTCACGGGCATGTCGACGCTTTTCACGGCTCCAGTCACATCCGAGAATTGAAGCGAGATGAACTTGACCTCGTCTTCTTTGACCAGCTTCAGCAATTCGTTTGACTCCATGCTTTCTCCTTGTCAGGTTCTGTGTTCGAACGACTCCGCTATCTAGAAGGAGCACATGTGCCATCTACATTCTTGCCTCCCTCAATCGGCCACGCCAGCTGTCGCCGCCTCTTCCGGACGAAGCTTGGCCTGTCGGGATAGGTTGATCACCACCACTGAACCGATGATGATCAGCGCTGAGAAGATGATTCGGGCGTTGATCAACTCACTGCCCAGCCAGGCGCCGACGAAGATAGCCACAACCGGATTGACGTAGGCGTACGTCGAAACCAATGGGAGCGGCGCGTTGCGGAGCAGCCAGGCATATGAGACAAAGCCAATCAGGGAGCCGAAGGTTATCAAATAGAGCAGGCCGAACAGCGACGACAGGGTCACGGAGGACAATCTGAGCGCACCCCATTCGCCTCCAACGGTCCCGACCACGAATAGCCCGGCCGCGCCGCTCAGCATCTCGATCCCCGTGCCCATGAGGGTCGACTCGGGCATGTCGGCGCCCCGGCTATAGATCGAGCCAAGCGACCAGAGCAGAGCAGCGAGAAGAAGCGCAGCCAAGCCTGCCGTATCCATTCCGTCGGCTGCGCTTATGCCCCCGGAGGCGGTCACAAGCAGCGTTATGCCGCCGAAGCCGATCAGCAGGCCCAGGATGATTTTCCAATCAGGCTTAAGTCCACCCGGGCGCAAGGCGTCGATCAGAACCATCCAGATGGGGATGGACGCAACCATAAGGGCCGCGATGCCGGATGCCACGTGTTGTTCGGCCCAGCTGACCACGCCGTTGCCTCCAAGCAGGAGCAGCAAGCCCACGATGGTCGCTGAGCGCCACTGGCGGCGCGAAGGCGCCGGATCGCCCGCCGCTCGCCGCCACGCATACAAGATGAGCCCTGAAATTAGGAATCGCGTGCCAGCCATCAGGAATGGCGGTATCGTCTCAACGGCGAAACGGATCGCGAGATAGGTGGAGCCCCAGACAATGTAGAGGGCGAGCAGTGCCACCCAGATGCGGTTCTTCATTCATGCCTCCATCGCAGGCGATGGGCGCAACTCTAAGCGTGCCAGTTCCCAGCCCAGCAGCGCCTGCTTGCGGGCAGCACCGTAGCGATAGCTGCCGAACTCGCCCATTTTGCGTATCACTCGATGACATGGGATCAGGATTGGCACAGGATTATGCGCCACTGCGTTCCCGACGGCGCGGACCGCACTGGGGGCTCCAATCTGACATGCGAGTTCCTCATACGTGGTGATGGTTCCAACAGGAATCCGCATCAGGGCTTCCCAGACTTTGATTTGGAAATTCGTCCCTCGCAGCAGGACAGGCAAGGGGCGGCCCAGGTGCCGCCCGACATCGAAAATAACTGCAACGATGGGCGCCGTCGCGCCGGCGTCCTCGATCATGACAGCCTGTTGCCAAAACGAAACCAGTTCGTCGATCGCATTCCCTTCTCTGGTCTGTACGAACCCCACGTGGCAGACGCCCCGGTCGCTAACAGCAATCAGGCAATTGCCAAAAGGCGTCGGATGAAGGCCATAGCGAAGGGTCATGCCAGCGCCGCGACTTTTGTACTCACCCGGGCTAACGGCCTCCGTGGTGACGAACAGGTCGTGCAGCCGTCCCAAGCTGGACAGTCCGACGCCCAAAGTCGTGTCCAGAAGGTTCTCGGAGTGATCCAGCATATCTTTGGCATGTTCGCGAGTCACGAATTGCAGGAAACGCTTGGGACTGATGCCTGCCCAGCGCGTGAACAAACGCTGGAAGTGAAACTCGCTCAGGCCGACCGCCTGCGCGACATCTCTCAACTCAGGCTGGCGTCGCGCATTCTCGTTAATGTACAGGATGGCTCGCTCGATGAGTGTGTAATCGGCGCTCAACTGGCGAAAATCTGCAACTGGCGGGAGGCTCATCTCGTTCTCCTTTGGGTAGACTGCGATCATTCTAGAAGCTCTCGCCGGAATTGACGACCCGATTCTTGCTGCTTTCATCCGTTCTCAGGTCTCGCTTCCACAGTGCTGGCACGAAAGTCATTGCACCATAGAAATAGAAAAGGCACGCGCGGGCGTGCCTTCATGTGGTCTCATGCCATCAAAAAAGCAGCCCTTCCACTCATTCAGGCCCAGAATGACGACTTCTGGAACTGATCACCGCGCCCGCCTTGTCTCACACGTTACCGCGTGGTTTTCGGCAGCGAGCGTGAGCACGTCTAGCTCTCACGCTGCGGCGCTTGCTTCGGAAGGGAGAAGGGAACCCGTGAAAGGCTCCAGAGGCATCCGCTGATCAATCCGATGTTCCCTTACCTCGAGCCTCCCGTGGAGGGAGTGAGAATAAGGTTAGCGCGTCCCTCGCGGGACGGAACCTCCACCTCGTGATCTCGGTTGTAAGCCGAGACCCAGCCGCTGGTTCTCCACTATTCAATTGTTATGGCCGCAGATTTTACCCGCTCCACGCGATCCCGTCAAGCCGCGGGAAACGAGTAGTGCGGGAGATATCACCACGCCGGGATCACGTCATGATCGCCGCGCGAAGGCCCGCAGGAACAAAGGGCACTGCTTAGGGCTGAGAGGCAAACGCCGCTGGACGAGAGGATCATCGCACCCGACGGCAGAATCTTTGCGCCGCCGCGCTTGCTACGCGTTATAACGCCTGGCTTCAACGGGCAGTTGAGTCGGCCTTGGGTGCCGCAATTGAACCCCATGAGAAGTAGTAAGTGGTTCTGTGCGACGACCGGGGTTCAAGACAACGAATGTCAGACTGGTCCTTGCCTTGATCTCTCCTCCACCCGGCGCGTCGCTCCGAAACAAAAAAAACCCCGCATGTGCCGTGTACTGCCGGGTTTTGAACCTGCTTTTGCAGGTGGGCTCCGACCCAGAAACTCCGCCTTGGCTCTAGCCTATCGCGTTGCTCCTGAAAGATGGAAGCCCTTAGAGTGAGTGTTGGCTCAAAACGTTGAAGGCAATATCACGCACACAGCAGGGCTACCGGCTTATACCATGAATCCGAATGTCAAGGGGAGGGAAAGATTAACCTGCGGCTTTCTTAAGTATGAGAATTCAAAGGCCATGTCATCCCCAATTTGGTGGATTAAGGAATCGGCAAGTCCGGCGGTGCTGAGCAATGGCATCCGTCAATGCACACTGTAAGCGGTAATCCGGTCAGCAACAACACCCGATCGCAAAGGCATCCATAAAGCACGCCCTTGCGCGCGTCGCCTGTTCGACATTAGAGTTGGCGAGCTGGCGCCGGTGTGGTTCTGCACGAGCGCCAATGCAATTACTTGACCACGCCAGTGAGCCGGGGGAACCAGTACCAGAGCAAATCTGCCGCGGGTTTGCCGTGAACTGAGGCGGACTTGTCTTGCAGCATTGCAGGTGGATAATAGCCGCGGCTGACTATGCCGACGACCCACGCACGGGCGTTGATGGCGTTCAACATCGCTTCGTATAGATGCGCCTGAGCCTGCAGGTCTACGGAGGCAGCGCTGGCGTCATTTGGTTGTCCGAGCGCCGACCTGTCGAGGCAACCACCCTGACCGTCGCTTATGCAACCGGTTTCCACGCCGCCCGCCGATGGATACTCCACTGCAAGCACGATCGGCTTGTTCAACACGGACGCCAGCGGCGATATTTCGTTGTCAATCAACTGCCCGGTAATTTTCTGGTAAATCGCCAGCGCGCTTACTGCTAGCGCGCTCACAGCCAGCGCCCAGATAATTTTTTCCCTGCCTTTTTCTCCTTTCATTACATTCAACACTATAATGAAAAACAGCGCCGGTTCAAAAAAG
>JBGPAT010000099.1:0-8242 GCA_041480885.1 Anaerolineae bacterium | reverse complement strand
CGGGTCAGAGTTAGATAGCCATCCGGCGGGAGTGTCCCAAAATCCGCATAGCGATAACCGCTGCCATTATCGGCGCCGGCCGCGGCAGGCTCGATGATGGTACCTTCGTGCCATTCGTTGAACGACGTGATCGTCACCATGTCGGGGGGAATTCCGGTACCGAGCGCAGCCTGCCACTGCTCGTTGTATTTCGCTCCGTCGTCGCGCGCGACAAACGTACTGGGCGGGTCGTCGATGCGTTTACCGGAGAATCCCGGTGCGACGCTCGGGATGTAGAGGGAGTCGGGCGGCAGGCTGCCGGCCCAGGCAAAGTCGGTGCCCTGAGGCAGGTTTGCGGTGAAGTAGTTGTACAGGCCGTCGAAGTGACCGCCATCGATCCAGCTACCCTGCAGCGTATCGGCGATAACCAGCGCGCCTTCCGGCAGCGCATGGATCTCGTCCAACGCCTTCTGCCAGTAATCGGCCTGCACCGGCTGTTTGCCGCAATTGCCGGACGACTCGATACACCACACGAAGAACATCCCCTTGGGTTGGGCTGCCGGGCTGTAGTGTGTGGTGAGGGCGGACCGGAAGAAAGCCGGCGAATCGCCGTATTGCTTGTAAAGGTATTGGATGTCCTGTACCAGACCGTCCGCTGTGCGGCCGCCGTACGGCTCGATGTGGAAGGCGACCTTGATCCCATACTTTTCGGCCATCTTCATGATGATGGGCACGGCAGAGTCCTCGTGCGGTCCCTGGCCCCACCACGAGGTAATGATCACGCCGACACCGGCCTGGCGCAGCCAGGCCATGTGTTGGGCCACGACCGCCGGGTCTTTGGAAGAGTACGCGCCCAGCACGGGATAGTAATCGCTGGAAATATCCTTTGGCGGGGAAAAGTGGGTCTCTTCCCAGTGGATCCAGGAGCCGTCTGTTTGCGGAGCCCCATACCATGGGTAATAGAAGGCCGCAACTTTGTCAGAAGGATCGGGGCCTGTCACGGCAGGCAGGCCGGGAGCCGCGGTGCCGGTCAGCTCGGCAGTAGGCGCCGCTACGTTCGGGGCCGCGGTGCCGGTCGATTGGGCGATACCCGGAGCTGTTCCCATAGTGGGCAGCGTACAGGCCAGGCTCCAAGCGAACAAGAGAGTCACGAAAAGACCCAGCCGTTTCATCCGGTTGCCTTTGTTTGCATAAGTCCTGTTCCGCTGGCTTATGGTGAGTTCTTTAGTGAGCAGCGACGCGCTCGCGTTGGTGGAGCGCTTCCTTGAGGGTCACCCCGAGGCGGGTGATGCCCTCGCGGATGGTATCGGGGTCTGAGTAGGAGAAGTTGAGGCGCATGGTGTTCTTGCCGCCGCCGCCGGCGTGGAAGGAGCCGCCGGGGACGAAGGCGACCTTGCGCTCGAGGGCGACCTTGAGGACTTCGGCCGCGTCCATGTACTCGGGAAGGATGCCCCACAGGAACATGCCGCCCTGCGGGTGGGTCCAATGTACCTCGGGTGGGAACATCTCTTCCATCATCTCGAGCATGACGTCGCGGCGCTCTTTGTAGACGCGACGGATGAGATTGACGTGCTCATCGAGGAAGCCGCCCTTGCCCACCTCGTAGGCCACGTACTGGTTGAAGGATGAGGTGTGCAGATCGGCGGCCTGTTTGGTCATGACCAGTTTGCGAATAACCTCCAGCGGCGCGATGACCCAGGCCAGACGCAGACCGGGAGCGAGCAGCTTGGAGAAGGTGCTGAGGTAGATGACGTTGCCGCTGTAACACGCACCGTCGTAGCCGCGAAATTCGCTGTCCAGATGCACAATGGACTGAATGTGTTCGCCCTCATAGCGCAGCTGACCGTAGGGGTCGTCTTCGACGATCGGGACGCCGTACTTGTCGGCGAGTTCAATGACCTTCTTGCGGCGCTCGAGGCTGAGCGTGAAGCCGCTGGGGTTTTGGAAGTTGGGCAGGACATAGATGAACTTGGGGCCGTAGCGCAGGGCCTCCTCGAGCTTGTCCACGATCATGCCGTCCTCGTCCATCGGGACGGGGATGTACTGGGCGCCGTAGGCGTTCCAGGCTTGCAGTGCACCGAGGTAGGTCGGGGATTCGACGACGATGTAGTCGCCGCGGTTGACGAAGAGCCGGCCCACGAAGTCCAGTGCCTGCTGCGAGCCGGAGGTGATGAGGATATTATCCGGTGTGACCGGCACCATGTAGCGCGTGGTGTGCCGGGCGATCATCTCGCGCAGCGGGCGATAGCCTTCGGTGGTGCTGTATTGCAGGGCTTGGGCGCCTTGCGTCGCCAGGACGGTATTGCAGGCGTCGCGGAATTCCTTGAGGGGAAAGACTTCCGGCGCGGGCAAGCCGCCGCCGAAGGAAATTATGTCGGGTTGTTCGGTGAGCTTGAGAAGTTCACGGATGACGGAACTCCCCATGCTCCGGATACGATGGGCGTAGCGATACTCCCACGGTGTCTGCATTCACTCTCCTTATGAGGCGAGCGGGCGTCGCGCCCGCATCGCCGGAACGCCGCCATGCGAGATATATAAGGCCTGACCGGTATGGTGCGATCCGGCAGGCCTTTTTGCTGACTCACGGCATCCGGATGCCTGTGAGAGTAAGCGCCAGAACCTGTGTCATGGCCTATGTATATTACCTGCTTTCGGTCGGGTGAGCAACAGGATAAATGACCTGCATAGAACACTGAAGATGTCATAATATAACCCCTACCCCCGGCCCCTCCCCTGAACTGGGGCAGGGGAGCATCCTGAAAGAAGGAATGATGTGCACTTCTCGCCCATCATTCCTTCTTTCGGCAGAGACCTGAGCAAGGAGGTTGCTGCCCGGCGCTGGAACGTGGGAAGTGGAACCTAACCCCCCTTGCCTGAAGGGAAGGGGGAGGGATTCCGAGAAAAGGATATGCCGTGGGCCGACGGCCCACGGCATATCCTTTTCTCGGTGATCTTCGAGAGGACGAGGCGCGGATGCCCATGCCCGATTCTTGAGGAGGAGGCGCTGGCGAGGCTGTTCCCTCGGGTCAAACGGGCTGGGTGATCTTCAGATTGGCGGCGACCAGGGGCAGGACTTCGTCGGCAAATTGCTCCGCGGGCTGGCGATGAGCGCTGTGGTTCCAGCGAGCGACGAGGCCATAGATGGCCCAGCTTCCAGCAGTGGCAGCGGTCTCGGGCGAGACATCCGTGTGCGTCTGCTCAAGCCATTTGAGCAGCAATTCGTAAAGCACAGCCTTGACCTGTGTCTCGACGAGCGACTCGAATTGTCCTTGCGGATGCTTGCAGTGCGAACTGGCAGCGCGCGTGTATTCACAGACCGCGATGATCAGATGGCGCAGGTTGTCCCGGCTATAGTGGCAGGCGCTCAGCATGCGCTTTTCTATGACCTGCACGAATCCCTGGCGGATGCTGTAGTCAAGCAAGGCGTATTTGTCGCTGAAATGGGCGTAGAAGGTGGCGCGATTGACGCCGGCGCGCTGCGTGATGTCCTGCACGGTGATAGCCTGGAAGCCCTTTTCCTTGAGGACGTCCGTGAAGGCCTGCTCCAGCGACTGGCGGGTGCGCCTGACGCGTGGATCCAGTTTCTCTGATGTATTGATCGTTGACAACGTTCCGGCTCCAGTGTCGCTTAGGCGACAAAAAGCCCTATAATGATGATTGACGGGAAGAGGGTAAGAATGATAATGTGTACGACGTCTGTTGTATAAGCGACAGGTGTATATAATATATCACGCGACAGCCGGATCGTCAAGACGACAGGTCGCTGGCGTGAAACGAGCCTGCCACCAAAAGGAATTGCGAGGCAATCATGACTATGTCCGCGAACACAATTGCTCCAAATAAGGAGTTCGGCACCCTGGCGTCGGATGACCAAATCGCGCGCACCGCACAGGCATTAGAGGCCAACAACATTCACGCGCTGATCGCGAAGGACGGCGAAGAGGCGAAGCGAATGTTCTTCGAGCTGCTGCCGGATGGATCGGAGGTTTTTCTGGGCGCCTCGCTGACGCTTGAAAAGCTGGGGATCAAGGACATCATTGACAAATCGGGACGCTTTGACTCGGTGCGGCCAAGAATGTTCGCCATGATCCGTGAAACGCAGGGCAGAGAGATCCGCAAACTGGGCGGCGTGCCGGACTTTGCGGCCGGCAGTGTGCAGGCCGTGACTGAGGCGGGACAGGTGCTGATCGCTTCAAACACGGGCAGCCAGCTCGGCCCATACGCCTCAGGTGCGGGCAACGTGATCTGGGTGGTGGGAGCCCAGAAGCTGGTCAAGGACCTGGAAGAAGCATTCCGGCGCGTGCAGGACTATTGCGTGCCGCTCGAGGAAGAGCACATGCAGCAGTTGTACAAGGCACACACGGGGCTGAACAAGGTCCTGATCGTGAACCGCGAATTCCGTCAGAATCGCACGACGATGATCATTGTGAAAGAGAAGTTGGGATTCTAGCGGGAGGCCGCAGCAAAAGGGAAGTGAGCGCAATTAGGATCATTCTTAGCGTTGTGGGAGTGTTGATCATCCTGGCAGGCGGCGTCTGGTTCCTGCAAGGCACCAATGTGTTGCCGGGAAGCTTCATGACCGGCCAGACCCAGTGGGCGATCAATGGTGCGGTGGCGATCGTGGCCGGCATGGCGCTGCTGTTCCTTGCCAACCGGGGCAGAAAGCCGCGCGCCTAGCGGTGGGCCGCGAGGCCTGAAAGGAATCTAAACCAGGATGGAGTCGGCGCGTCTATTGTGCGGGGGCCCGCTGAACAGTTAGGACTAGATAGAAATGAATCAGGCGCAAACTGAGACCAAAGCCAAAACCGAATTCTCGATCCACCCGGCGACCGTGATCGGAGATGTGTGGCTACGCGTGAGCAACCTTGAGAAGCAGATCGAATTCTACCGGGGTGTGCTCGGGATGAAGCTGCACTGGCGCAAGGAAAACGCGGCAGGGATGGGCGGGGGCGGTCCCGATCTGCTGCGACTTAGGGAGGAACCCACTTTCAAGCGCTATCGTGAGGTCACCGGTTTGTACCACTTGGCGGTCCTATTTCCGAACCGGCGTGAGCTGGCGCGGGCAGTGAGGCGCCTGTTCGCCCTCAAGTATCGCAACTACCCCACGGACCACATCATGACGAAGACGACCTACCTGGATGATGCGGAGGGCAACGGGATCGAACTGTACGCGGAGAGTCCAGAAGATGGCACATGGAGCCTGGCCAACGGGGAGTACGTCACGCGGCGGGCAGATGGGTCACTTAGTGACGGCCGCGAACCGCTGGACCCGGAGGCGCTCTTCAGCCATCTGATGAAGGACGATCGCTGGGATGCGCCGGTGCCCTCGGAGACGCGCATCGGGCATGTGCATCTGCACGTGGGCAACCTGGAAGAGGCGGTGGCTTTCTACCACGACGTTATCGGATTCGATGTGATGGGTGTAGCCAAGCCGTTCCGGATGGGCTTTGTGTCCGCAGGCGGATACCATCACCACGTCGGGTTGAACACCTGGAAGGGGGAGGGGGCGCCGCCGGCTCCCTCTGATGCCCTCGGGCTGCGTTCCTTCACGGTGCTGCTACCCAACAAGACAGAGCTTGAGCGCGTCGCAGGGCGGATCCGGGAGAGGGGCGTGTCCACCCAGCAAACGGAAGAAGGGTTGTTCGTGCGCGACCCTTCCGGCAACGGCGTGGTACTCACGGCGTTCGCCATGCCCGCGGGGCTCGGCGTTCGTTGATCAGTTTTCAATCGAAGGAGATAACAAAGTGACCGATCTTACGATGCGGGTTGTGCGCGTGCATGATTATGGCGGGGTGGAAGCGTTGGTGCTGGAAACGGCCCCGCGACCGCAGCCTCAAGCGGAGCAGGTACTGATTCACGTGAGGGCCGCGGGCGTCAATCCCGTGGATAATGCCATGCGCACAGGCGCGTACAAGCAGTTCATGCCCTTGCAGTTTCCATGGACGCCCGGCGTTGAGGGTGCCGGGGTAGTTGAAGCCGTCGGCGCAGGGGTTTCCAGTTTCACGCCGGGGCAGGAGGTCTACGGTGTTCTCATAGGCAGTTATGCGGAGTACGCAGTTGCCAATGCAAAGGACATCCAGATCAAGCCAGCTGGCCTGACTTTCGAGGAGGCCGCCTCTGTTCCGATGGGAGCGCTGACGGCGTGGGCTGCACTAATCGATGCGGCGAATGTGCAGGCTGGGCAGCGTGTCCTGGTGCAGGGCGCGGCCGGAGGGGTGGGCGCATATGCCACGCAGCTTGCGTATTGGAAGGGCGCCCAGGTAACCGGGACAGCTTCCGCCGGCAATCTCGCCTTTGTCAAGTCCCTCGGTGCAAACACAGTGATCGACTACAATGCGGTGCCATTTGAAACCTTGGTCCAAGATATGGATGTGGTGGTGGACACGGTCGGCGGGGACGTCATCGAACGTTCCCTTAAGGTACTTCGCCCCGGCGGGATTCTGGTGACAGTTGCCGGGCGACTTGCACCTGAAGCGGGGAAGGCGCAGGGCGTGAGGGCAGCCAGCGCCAGCCGTGCACCCTCCGAGAAGCTGCGTCAAATCTCCGAGCTGATCGAATCGAGGCAAATCCGACCGGTGGTGGGGGCGATCTTTCCGTTGGCGGAGGCCCGGAAGGCGCAGGCGCTGAGCCAAACCGGCCACGGGCGGGGGCGCATCATCCTAGTGATGCCTTGACAATGTGCACGCGCTGCCCGCTTCACCCAGCCTGAGTAAACCAAGGCCCTCGTAAAACGGATCCCTGGCAGGCCGAGCCTCCTGCGCGGGTCCGTTTTTCGCGTGCCGCCTGGGGCTTGACAAGGGACAGGAAAAAGGTAAAATCCTTCCGCTTTGGAAATATTCTGGAGTGGAAGCAAAAATGTCGACTTCTGAAGAGACTGCCAACCAATTCGTGCAGTTGCTGCGGCGCTTCATCCGAGTGCGCCCAAAGCTGGTTTTCCCGGACGAGCACGTTGCCAGCCTCAGGCAGCAAATGCAGGATCTCAGAAACGAGGCGAGCAGCAATCCGGAAGACCGCTGGTTTCTCTTCAGAATCATGGAAGTGCTGACACGCAGCGAGACTCCACCCACCATGGGCGAACTAGGTGCGGAACTGGGGATCCCTCAGAGTTCCGCGACGCGAATGGCAGACGGGCTGGTGAGGGCGAAGTTTGCGACGCGGTGCGCGGACAATCATGATCGCCGCATCGTACGGCTGTGCCTGACGGACCACGGGCGACAGTTCATTGAGATGGGCATGGACCATGTCAAGCAGCAGGTGGTGCAACTACTGGATCACCTGTCATCGACTGAGCAGGACCAACTGCTGCGGCTGATCACGAAATTGATTGACTCGGCGCAGGAACAGAAACAGTAACCCGCGCTGCATTGGAAGGCGTGCACGGCGAAGTGCCGGAGGCGGGCCGCAACACACAGAGACTCGATGAAAAGGACGGCTGAATGAGACGGTTTCGGGCGCTGATCAAAAAGGAATTAACACATATGGTGCGTGATCCACGCACGCTGATATTCATCTTCTTCATGCCGATCCTGCAACTGGTGCTGCTGGGTTATGTGAACAACACGGATGTCAAGAATGTCCCCACGGTGGTGTTCAATCAAGACAACGGCTCTGCCAGCCGCGCTCTGCTGGAGTCGTTTCAGTCCACCGGATATTTTGCTTTTGACTATTCCGTCTACAGCCAGCCGGAGGTTGACACGCTGATCGCGAGTGGCACCGCCAAGGTGGGAATCGTCATCCCGCCGGGCTACAGCACCGACCTTGGCGCCGGCAGGAGCGCCTCGGTCCTGGTGCTAATCGATGGCTCGGACCCGAGCGTTGCCAGTTTTGTGCTCTCGGCGGCCCAACTGGCAGGTCAGGCCCACGGCACGACCATCCGCGCCCAGCAACTGGCCCTGACGAGCTCGGCGACGAGCGGCGCCTCGCCAATCGACGTGCGCACGCGCGTCCTATACAATCCGGACCTGCTCAGCAGCTACAACATCGTGCCGGGCCTAATCGCGATCATCCTCTTCCAGACTGCCACCAGCCTGACCGCGCTGGCAATCGTAAGAGAGCGCGAACGCGGCACCCTTGAGCAATTGATCGTCACGCCCATCCGGAGTTGGGAACTCATACTCGCCAAGATCATCCCGTACATCCTGGTGTCGTTTGCGGATACGATCCTGATCCTGGTGGTTGGAACGGTGATGTTCGGCGTCCCGATACGGGGGAGCCTGTTGCTGCTCTTTGCTCTGACGGGTCTGTACCTGTTGCCGACGCTGGG
>JBGPAT010000098.1:0-8273 GCA_041480885.1 Anaerolineae bacterium | reverse complement strand
GCCGGCGCGGCGGGCAATTGGTATGGCACGGACTCAGCGCCACTAGCCGAAGACAGCAATTACCACTATCCCGGCGAAGATCACCACCGAGCCCACCACGCGCACGCCGCCGAACTTCTCCCCCAGAAACCGCCAGCCGGCGAACGCGCCCATGACCACGCCGACCTCACGGATGGACCCGGAATAGCTCACGTGTGATACGCGGTAGGCCTCCAGCGCCAGAAGATAGGCTGCCACAATCAATGCGCCAATCAACAACAAGCGCCAGCCATGCGCGGCGAATTCGTCCTTGAGCGCCTGCCAACCATGGCGCCGGACAATAAACGGCGTCATGTAGGCCGAGCACAGGAAGTAGATCAGGGCCGCATAGGCCAGAGGCGACGTAAGCTTGACCGCCGCGCCATCGATCACCGTGTAGATGGAGATCAGCAAGGCGACCAGCAGCGCAGGCCAGATGCCGCGCCAGTGCGGGCGGCCTTCGACCTGGAGCCAGTTGCTCCCGCCAACAACCAGCAGCCCCAAGACGAGGATGGCCAATCCCACATACCCGCCGACGGGGGGCCGCTCACCCAGGAAGATCACCGACCAGACCACAAGCAGGGCGGGGGCAGTGCCGCGCGCCATTGGGTACACCAGCGAGAAATCGGCGTCGCTGTAAGCTCGGGACAACACGACGAAATACGCAGCCTCGGCAAGGGCAGAGGTGAACATGAAGATCCACGTGCTCTGCGCCGGCAGGCCCGTGAAAGGCAATACCGGCAGAAACAGAGCTGACCCCATCAACATGCCCCACCACGTGGCCATGTACTTTTCTCCCGCCTGTTTCAGGAGCAGATTCCAGGTGGTGTGCAATGCGGCCGAGACCAACAGTATTCCGATGGCGCCAAGTGGCATTAGATACCCAAAGATTTCTGGACAGGATCCTTGGAGAGTGCTTGCATGCTCACGGGACCAGGACCACTGTGCTGCCCGGATGGCTTTGCATGCACCAAGCAGCTACCCTTTCCGCGGAACCTCATACTGCAAGAGGACGCCCCCGTCCTCCCACTGCTCGCATTTGACAAGCCTCAACGGAAGGGCCGCCTCGCGGGTGAGACCTGCGCCGCCGGCCAGTGTCGGCGCCGATTCCCCGCCGAAGATAAGCGGTGCCACGAAGACCGTCACTGTGTCCACGAGCCCAAGCTGCAACATCGCATAGTTGAGGGTTGCACCGCCCTCCACCATCAGGCGCTGCACGCCATCTTGCTTAAGCATGTGCAGGACCGCCGGCAGCTCAACCCGTTCCTGATTGAGCACATGGACGCCAGCGCCCTTTGAACGCAGCATGTCCAACTGGGATTGCGGTGTGCGCGAGGTCGTGAAGAGCAGGATCCGGGCCGGGCCTGCCGCAAGGAAATTGCAGTCAGGCTTGAGCTGCAATCTCGAGGCGACAGCCACCTTGATGGGATTCTCCGAGAGACCGCGCTCTCGACGCTGCAAGCGCAGCACTTCAGACTTGACGGTCAGCTTGGGATCATCACTGTGCAGCGTGCGAGCACCGATCATCACCGCGTCTGCCTCGGCCCGCAATTGGTCGACGCGTTCCTTGTCACGCGGGCTGGAGATCGAGGCGCCTTTGCGTTCGAAGGCGTCGATCTTGCCATCCGCCGTGACAGCCACGTTCATATACACATAAGGACGGTCGATCATTGCTTTGACAGAGAGAACTATGCGGCGGATCCGACTCAGGCTACGGCAGGCCGCCGTGCATCACGATTTCGCCTACGGTGGCGACGCTGACGTGCCCCTGGCCCCGCTGCCCGGCCAGCCATTGAATGAAACCGTCAAAAACATCCGGCTTGACAGAGAAATAGTCACAGCCGTCGCACACGTGATGGAAGATCAAGATGACCCAGCCGCCGCGTTCTTTGCGCGTGTCCGCCACATAGCGCTGGAGTTTGTCGAGCTGAGTATCGTCCACGACGTACGGAAAGGCACGCAGGGCGTATGGATCCGAAGGCGGCACTTGGTCGGGGCCGGCGCCGATTGTCCTCGCATCGGCATATCCACAGTCCCGGACTATCTGTTTGGCGGCGTCACCGTAGCCGCCGAACGGATAGGCAAATGACACCGGATCAAAGCCCCGCGCCACGAGGTTTTGCCGGTCGTCGCAGACCTCATGGCGCAGGGCGGCCGGCTCCAGCTCTCCAATGTTGACGTGATCCAGCGAATGGCCGCCGATCTCATTGCCTCCTTGCTGCAGCGCGTGCAGCTGCTGCCAGGTCATGTAGTGGCCGGTTCCGACCAGGCCGCTCGGGATGTAGAAAGTTGCATGCATGCCATACTGTTTGAGCAGCGCGGCCACCGCGAAATTATCTGCATTGCCGTCGTCGAACGTGAGCGAGACGATGGTGTCTCGCGCGGGTCCCCGAGTTGGGGTCGGGGGCTCTGCGGCCGGTCGCGGACTGCACGCTGCCAGCGACAGGGCGATCAGTAAGCAGGCAACGCGGCGCGGCGGGCTACCCCTGCGGCCGCCCTTGGGCCTGGGAGTCATGAGCGGTGATAAGCGGTTCAGGCAGGTCGTCCGATTCAATACTGCCCCTGAAGATAAGTCTGCATAATATCGGATAAATCCTTATCCGAGTGCTGGCGCAGCACCGTAAAGAAGTCGTCCGCGGTGGCGTGACCATGCGAGAAATGTGCGGCGTAGTCCTTCAGGAAGGCAAAGAATGCCTTATCGCCGACGCGCTTCCGCAGGTCGTCGATGAATTTGGCACCATTGAGATACACGGCATTGACGTAGTCGCGAAACGTGCTGAAGCTGTAGATGTTGGAATCCACATAGCCCTGCGGCCCGAAATAGTTCACTCGGAAGTTCCACCACCAGTCTCCGTATTTCGGATAGTTGTACTGGTAGAAGAGGCGTTCGCTGTACACGGACAGCGCCTCGTCCAGCCAGGGCTGCTGAGCCTGGTCACTGCCGACCAGCCCAAACCACCATTGGTGCGCGATCTCGTGAGTCCCGATGGTGAAGAGATCGCTCTTGGCGTTGCCGTTGTAGCCTGAGTAGAACTTGGACGCCAGGAACACGAGACCATCGTACTCCTGCCCGTCCGTCATGTCGGTCTCGACAATGCTCAGGCTCTGATACGGAAAGGCGGCGAACTTCGCTTCGTACAGCCCGAGCGACTGCGAGGCCATCCACACCACGGCCTTGCTGACATCCGCATCGCCGGCAAAATAGTACGACCGGATCTTGGCCGATCCGACAGCAGACTCATCCACCTTGAAGCTGTTGCTGGCCGAAAGGACGAACGTCCGCGCGGCCTCGAGGTGATAGTGCGAGGCATTGCCGCTGACGTCAGCCGGTGCGCTGGCCGCCAGTACGACAGTGGGATCGCTGACCTGCACGTTCACATCGTAGTCGGCCGCGTCATAGACCAGGTTCTCACCAAACGGCCACGGATCGTGCAGCACCCAACCGTCGGAATAGGGGACAATGAAAGGGTACCAATCGGTCAAATTGATCTGATTGCTGAGATAACCAAATGTGCCGCTGGGCTGTTTCGCCGGCAGGCTCAAACTGTAACCTATATCAAATGTGGTGACCGCACCGGCGCCCAGCGACTGCGCCAGATTGATCGTCAGTCGCTGTCCGCTCAGCGAATAGTCTGTGATCGGGTTACCATCCTGTTCGAGCAGGCTCAGCGCAAAGCAACTCGTCCACAGGTTCGGTTCGACCGCCAGCACGATGTCGGAAAGGCTCTGCCCCGTGGTATTGGCGTAGCGTACGTGTTCGTTCACGGCTACGCCGTGGGCCGCGTAATCCAGGGTCACGTAGAAGGTGTACTGCGTGCGGGCGTTGGCAGGGATCGGCGCGAGGATCCCGGTTGGCGCCGCGGTCTCTGCGGGGGGCGTCTCAGGGGTTGCAGTTTCGATGGCGCTGCTCGAACCCGTGTCCGGCAGGGGCTGGAAAGGCGTCGGCGTGGCCGAGGCGTTTGGATCGATCGTGATAAGAATCGGAGGTGGTTCGGCGGCGGGCGCAAGTGCGAGCGCGCAGCCAGACTGCGCCATGACGACGATGGCGCATACGGAGCATGCAGTCAGTAGAGGCGGGATGCGCTTCATTGCGGAGTGCCGGCAGGAGGGCCCCCCTTAGGGCGGCGGGCTCGCAGCATCAGTATACGTTCTGAAAGTACTTGCGGACCAGACCCGAATAATCCACCGTCGTGTGCTGAGCCAGGATCTGGAAGAAATCAGCCGCATTGGCGATCTTGCCGTTCTCCTGTTTGAGGTAGTCCTGCAGGAAAGAAAAGAAGGCGTCATCGCCGATAAGCTGCCGCAATTCGTCAAGGAAATGGGCACCGCGGAAATAGACGGCGTTGGTATAGGGTTGGAAGCCGCCCCCCGCATAGATCGGGATGTCCACCCAGCCTTGCGGATTATACACATCGACCCTGTAGGTCCACCACCACTGTTTTACGGAGCTTGGGGAAACCGTCTCATAGAAGACATGCTCGCTGTACGTGGCCAGCGCTTCGTCCAGCCATGGCTGCTGGGCCTGGTCGTTGGCCACCTGCTCCCACCACCACTGGTGAGCGGTTTCATGGGCCGCGACAGACACCACGAGGTTGTTCAGCGTTCCATCATAGAGATTGTAGAGGCCGGCGCTGTGAAAATAGAATGCCGAGAACTCCATCCCGTCATTGAAGTCGCCCATCACCACAGCCAGCGTCTTGTGCGGGTACGGGCCGTAGCGCTCGCTGTAGATCTGCAGCGCCTGCGCCGACGCATTCATTGCAGCTTCTGCAGCGCCCTTGTACAGTTGTTGCAGGTAGTAGCTCGTGATGATCACATCGCCGACCTGCGTGCTCAGGGTCAGGAACTGGCTGCTGGCCGAAACTGCAAACGAGCGGCCTGCAGTCAACGTGTAGGTGGTCCACTCGCCGTTTTGCGCTGGTGCTCCGCTGGCGGCAACGACGGGGGCGACTGCAGCGTCGGCGGGCTTGAGGTTGACGGTGAAATCAGCCGCATCGTAGACGAGGTGCTCGCCGTAGTACCAAGCATCGTGCAGCACCCAGTCAGCGTCAATATGAGGGACAACAAAAGGATACCAGTTGGTGAGATTGATTTGGCGCGGGCTGTATCCGAAGATGCGCGGCCGGGAGAGATTTGGGTTGGTGGGCTCGATCAAGGGTAGAGCCAGCGCATACTGGATCTGGATCGTGATCGTCGTCTCAGGCTGCATCACGTTCGGCAGCGGGAACGAGAGCTTGTGCCCAGCAAGCGTGTAGTTGGAGATGGCCTTCCCGCCCAGGAAAAGGCTGTTCAACGTGAAGCAATTGGGCCAATAGTTGGGCTCGACCGCCAGCACCAGGTCAGTCAACGGCTGCCCCGAATGGTTCGGATAGACGATGGTCTCGTCCACCGCAACAGATTTGGCTGCATAATCCAACACCACGTTCATGGTGTATTGTGCGCGTGCGAGCGCCGGCACCGGCGTGGCTGTGGCGGTCGGCTGCGGCGGGGGAGCTGGGGAGACGGGAGTGTCAATCGGCGGCAGGCCGGTGGCGGTAGCCTCGGGCGTGGGACTTGAGCAGGAGGCGAACAGAGCCGCAAGGGAGAAAACCAGTGCGAGCAATGCAGGGCTTCCATTTCGGCGCATGGCGACTATTGTAAAGCAAAAAAAACCTCCTGCTTGTGAGCGGGAGGTCTCATATCAACTTGCCCGGTCGCACGCAGCGCCCGACCTATCCGCCCATGCCTTTTTTGAGCGCAGCCAGTGCCGTATCCAGGCCAGCCCGAAGTTGCGGAACGACCATGCCCTCGGTGCCCGGCATGACCACCGCGTCCATGGAAAGATGCAGCTTGGTGCCTGCGCCATCCTTCTCAAGCGTATACGTGTTGGTCACATCCGAGGCCGGCGGCTTCGCCAGCGTCTTGACCGCGAACTTCTTGTTCGGCTCTAGCGCCACGATCTCGTTTTCAGACTCAAACGGCCGGCCCGCCACGTTCATCTTGATCGTGTAGTGCATGCCGACCGCCATCTTGCCGTTCTCTTTCACCTCCGTGATCATGCTGTTCATCGCCTTCTGGTTCTGAACATCGGTCAGGTATGCAAAGACCTTTTCGACGGTTTGGTTGATGCTGATGCTCGTTTCGACGTTTGCCATTCCTTCTCTCCTTTTCTAAGTTCGGGCGATTATACACCTTGAGGACGAGCGCCCTTGGGCGAGCCGGACGTAGCGCACAGGTTTAGGTTCGGCTCGGCGACGCCCACCCACGAGCCCAACGGTTGCGGGGATCCAGCATCATGGGCGGCCCAGCCAATGCATACTAACGACAGGCCTTCAGGGAAGCCAGGTGGGGGTGTTGGACCGAATCCGTTCAGGCGGCGATCTTTCGCCGCAAGACGCCTTGCCGGGGATTGAAGACGAATGCCAGCAGGAAGAAGGCGGTCGCAGTGAGGACGATGGCAGAACCCGAGACCACGTTGACGTAGTAGCTGACATACAGGCCGATGACGGACGAAAGCGCGCCCACGGCGGCCGAGATCAGCATCATGTGCAGCAGGCGCCGGGTGAGTAGATACGCGGTGGCCGCCGGTGTGACCAGCATGGCAGCCGCCAGCCCGACGCCCACCGTTTGCAGCGACACGACCACCGTCAGGGCCAGCAGCACCAGCATCAGGTTTCGCATCAGATCGAGCGGCAGGCGAAGTGTCGCCGCCAGCACCGGATCGAACGAGATGACCATGAAGGGCTTATATAGAACAAAAACCGTCAGCAGGATGAGCAAACCCAGGCCGGCCGTCAGCCACAGATCGAACGATGAGACCCCCAGGACGTTCCCAAACAGAATATGACTCAGGTCCACGGCGTACGTCCTGATCGAACTGATCAAGGCCACACCCAGCGAAAGCGCGGCCGCAAACAGGATACCGATCGCGGTGTCTTCCTTGATGGTGCCCTGCCGCGAGAGCAGGCCAATGCCGAGGGCGATGATCACGGCCGCCACCAGTGCTCCCGCCAGGAGATTGCCGTGCATCAGATAGGCGATGGCCACACCGGGGAGAATGGCATGCGCCAGTGCGTCGCCCATGAAGGCCATGCCGCGCAACACGACGTAGGTGCCCATCACTGCGCACAGCACCCCGACGATGACGCTGGCCCACAGCGCGCGTACCATGAAGGCGTATTGGAGGGGATCAAGCAGCCAGGACATGCGGTTTCCGACTCAGGATTTCACTTTTGCGATCTATGATTTCCGATTGCGGATTGACCGTGTTCGATTGCGAGCCCGCAGAGTCTCCTGCACCGTGCAGAGCATTCGGCTAGGCAATCAGAAATCGTCAATCTACAATCTGCAATCCTCAATATTCTCATTCGGGTGGGCAGCATTGATCGATGACAACGCTGCCATCGGCCAGCACGGTCAGCTGCGAGCCAAACGCCTTGACGAGATATTCCTGTCGCATGACCTGCCCGGGTTTGCCGAACGCAATCAGGCGGTGGTTCAGAAGCAGCATCAGATCGAAGCGGGCGGCCGCCAGGTTGAGGTCATGGGTGGAGATCATGGCCGTGACGCTGGCCGCGCGCAGCTCATCCAGAAGCTTGAGCGTGGCGTCCTGCGTGGTCACGTCGACGCCCGTGAAAGGCTCATCCATTAGCAGGATGTGCGGCTCCAACGCCAGCGCTCGCGCCAGGAACACACGCTGCTGCTGTCCGCCAGAGAGGTCGCCGATGGAACTGCGCGCGAGATCGCCAATCCCCAGCTGAGCCAGGCTTTTTTCCACCACTTGCTTGTCGTGCTGCGAGCTGGGTTTCCACCAATCCTGATGGTCAAAGCGTCCCATCATCACCACGTCGCGCACGTTCACCGGAAAGTGCCAATCCACTTCTTCACGCTGCGGCACGTAGGCCACACAGTCCTTGTGGTTGCCAAGCGGCAGACCGTGGATGAAGATTTGCCCGCTGCGCAACGGCAGCAGCCCCACCAGCGCCTTGAAGAGCGTGGATTTTCCGGCGCCGTTCGGACCCACCACACCCACGCGCGCCCCCTGCGGCACATTGAAGGTCAGATCCTCCAGCACGATCTTGTCGCCGTAACCGATGCTGGCATTTTGGACTTCGAGGCGATGCGGAATGTGGGACATGGCGGTCTGGGATCTAAGACTGGCGCTGCTCGATCACTTTAGCGCCTCGACGACCACGGATACATCGTACTTCATCATTTCGATGTAGGTGGGTGCCGGACCATCGGCGGCGGAGAGCGTCTCGACATACAGGGCGGTG